>CAIXMD010000279.1 GCA_903920415.1 uncultured Desulfomonile sp. | reverse complement strand
TAAACAAATCCTCTACCCGCCGAGCACCCGTGGAAGACAGTTTCGGCAAGACGCAGGGGCCAGCCTGAGGTGATCCGTTTGCTCTCGAGCAGGTGCGGCCAATACTGAGGCCCGGCGACCGGTTCTATGATTGTATGAGCGCTGCGCTGTTTTTTCTGTAGGAACCTGAGAAGTCGCTCGTTTTCCTCAAGATCAAGTGAAGCTTCCTCAATGCCTTGACCTCGACCCACGGGCACCAGTTGATACATGAGCATGATGCTGGTTCCAAATTCATCGGCGAGGTCGATTATTTCACCGAGGAAGTCAAAGTTGTAATTCATGGCCGTAACATTGATCTGCAGCAGCATACCCGCTTCCCTGATAGCCCTGATACCTCTCATGGCCAACTCGTAAGCCCGGGGGCTGTTCCTTACGAAATTATGGGTTTCCTCAGTCGGGGAATCGAGACTTACGGCAGCTCCTACAACACCGTGCCGCCTCATTTCCCTCGCCATGTTAATGTCGATGAGGGTGGCATTGGTTGCGATCACATTCCTGAACCCGGCATATTTCGAGTGTGCCAGCAGGTCCATCAGATCAGCGCGGACCGTTGGTTCCCCCCCGGTGTAAACCAGCATACGGAACTCAGTCACTTTTGCCAGGTCGTCGATAAATCTCTTGGCATCAACAGTATCCATCTCGTCCGGAGAAGGCCTGCCACCTGATGCGTGACAGTGAATACAGGTCAGATTGCATGCCGATGTTACTTCCCATGCAGGATGCGCAGGAAACCCAATGCAGCCCATGCCGATAGCCCCGGCTGAAACAGGGATGGATTTGAACCCTTCTTTCAAGAGCCAACGAGGCAAATACTTCCAACCTACGAGGGCTCCAAAGGACAGGACGCTCAAAGCCTGTCTGGCCAGCAAGATTGCAGGCATGTAAAAATTATTGAGTGTGGCCGAACCGTTCCTACTCATTTTTTTCAGTCGTCATCGCTAAGACCAATAGATGGCGAGAATGTATGCCAGGGAAGTTCCAAGATTGACGAAAATACTGAGTCCGCAGAGCACTTCCAATTCTCGCCTATTCTCCCACTTGCCCTGCAGCATTCTTATGGAAACAAAGAGAGCAGCCAGGGAGGAAGGAAGAGAGTATGCCAATATGGTAGCAGGAACGCCGACAAATACGGAAACAACCACACCGAGCCACATGATCAGTGAAGCTGCCGCATAAATCTGCGCTCCACGCACCCTGCCGAACCTAACGAGAAAATTTTGTTTTCCAGCGGAAAGGTCACTTACATAATCGGGAAATTCATTTGCCAATATGACATTGAAAATAGAAGCCGCAATCGGGATTGGCACAAAGAAAGTCAAGTAGTCAAAGCGTCCCGTCGGTAGATAATAACCGGTCAGAACAGGTAAGAATCCGTAGCACAAGCCAATCCAGATTTCCCCAATGCCAGTGGACACCCACCTCACCGGCGGGGTGGAATACAAGAATCCACCGATCATGCCTATGAGACCAAGAGGAATTGTCAACGGGCCTGTTCCATAACCCACCCAGATAATGAGTCCTACAATCCCGGCCAGGCACAAGGCCACAACACTCCCAATAAAAGAGTCCCTGCGGGAGACAAAGCCTGACTGAATAACCCCCGTGCCACCGGCAAACCTGCTCCGCCCAATCTCCCCTGAGATGCGATCTTCCTGGTAATCGAAGCATTCGCCGGCCCAATAAGTGCTCAGCATGATAAGTATGACCGAAAGGACTCCCCACCCGAACAGCGCCCAATGAAAGAACCCTTCATCGTGACGGGCCATGATAAATCCCAGAATAAAAGGCAATACCCCCACGCTGAGAAATTGAGGCCTGGCCAGAGTAAACCAAGCTTTCGACTTGTCCCAAATTGTAACAATGGCTTCACTGCTCATGCTTCGGGTGCCTCCAAATCGTCAGGGTAAAGATCGAAGGATGGGAAACAGCAATCGGTCAGTTCTCGGGTTCATGACCCAGATTAGTGCTGAAACAAGAAGAACGAAGACAAACTCCCGTTTAGCGGCCAATCTGTTTCTTCATCATATTGATATACTTGGTTACCGGAATCTCCTTGGGACAGGCTTTGGTGCATTCAAAGTGATTCACACAGCCCCAGACGCCATCAGGCAGATTCAACTGTTCGAGTCGTTCGGCTCGTTTTTCATCACGGGAATCAAATATGCGTCTGAATGCCTGAACAAGAGGAGCTGGGCCAAGAAAGCTATTATTCTCGTTGGAAACGGGGCAAGCACCGACACAACAAGCGCACAGTATGCATCGTATAGCTTCGCCCATTTTTTTTCTGTCTTCCTGTGATTGGAGTCTCTCCATTTCGGGCGGACTTGATGCGATCAAATAGGGACGTATTTGGTCCACCTTGGAGAAGAAAGGCTCCAAATCCACGATGAGGTCTTTAAGTACCTTGAAAGAAGGCAGTGGTTCGAGAAGGATGTCTTGTCCCTCAAGATCACTAACGAGTTTCTGGCACGCCAAGGCACAGCGCCCATTGATTCTCATCGCGTCTGAACCGCACACGCCGTGAGCGCAGGACATGCGATAACCTAATGTCCCATCCTGCTCCCATTTGATCCTGTTCAGGCAATCGAGGACACGCTCGTTAAGCCCGGCTTGAACGGTGTAATTCCTGTAGTATGGCTCCACATCTGCTTGCGGATCGAATCGGAAGATTCTGAGTCTCAATTCCATTAGTAAGTCCTTGCTTTCGGCTCGAAACGGGTTATGGATACGGGCTTGTAAGACACAGCCGGACCCTCGACGGTTTTCGTAACAAGGGTGTGCTTAAGCCAATTCCTATCGTCCCTTTCGGGATAATCCTCCCGGTAATGAGCCCCACGGCTCTCAGTCCTTGCAATGGCTGACACGAGTATGGTTTCGGCCAGCCCGAGTAGAGACTCTAATTCAATAGCCTCCAACAAGTCGGTATTAAAATGACTAGCCCGATAGTCAATCGAAATGGTCTCGTATCTATCCTCAAGCTGTCTTATTTTTGTCAGGGCGTCCGTCATGTCCTTTTTGTTTCGATACACTGAACAGTCATCCATCATGATTTCTTGCAAGGACGTTCTTATTGCAATCGGCCGCTCTCCGCCGTTCCTGTTCTTGATGTTTTCAATGTTCTTGAGCACCCTTTCCCCAGGAGAAGGCGATAAGTCACTCCACTCAAGTTCTTGGAGATCTCTTCGCATCATCTTGCCGGCCCTCCTCCCGAAAACCACAAGATCGAGAAGCGAATTTGTTCCAAGCCTGTTTGCTCCGTGTACGGAGACGCAAGCGCATTCACCGGCAGCGTATAGGCCCGGCACAGGGTCTCCGAAAATGTCGAGAACACGCCCGTCCAGGCTCGTAGGGATTCCGCCCATCATGTAGTGGCAAGTCGGGGTGACAGGAATGGGCTCGCGCGTCACGTCAACTCCAAGGTATATTTTGGCAAAAGAGGATATATCCGAAAGTTTATCGGCCAGCTTTTCCTTTCCTATGTGGGTCAAGTCAAGGTGAACGAAATCACCTCCACCGATACCCCTCCCTTGCCTCATCTCCGTGGTTACGGCTCTCGAAACCACGTCTCTCGGGGCCAGGTCTTTCAGAGAGGGAGCGTATTCTTCCATGAATCTATGATGCTCCCCATTCAGGAGAATCCCGCCTTCTCCTCGCGCTGCTTCACTTATCAATACGCCGAGTCGATAGATGCCCGTAGGGTGAAACTGTACGAACTCCATGTCCTCAAGAGGAAGCCCTGCCCTGTATGCGAAATAGACTCCATCACCGGTGTTCGCAAAACAGTTGGAACTGGTCTTGAAAACTTTACCGAATCCGCCGGTTGCCAGTAAAACGGCCCGGGAGTGAAATGTGTGAATCTCTCCCGTGGAAAGCTCATAGGCGATCACTCCAGCAACCTGGCCTTTTTCCAAAATCAAGTCTAACAAATGGAACTCACTGAAAACCTGGATGGATCGTGCTATCGCCTCCCCGTAAAGCGTGTCCAGGATGACACGGCCAGTCCTATCAGCAGCGTAACAAGCCCGTTTGATCGGACCTTCTCCAAAATTCTTCGTGTGACCCCCGAAGGCTCTTTGAGCAATCTTACCTTCCTGAGTCCTGTTAAAGGGTACGCCCATGTGTTCCAATTCGTAGACGGCCCTAGCGGCGTCTTTGGCCAGAACCTCGGCGGCATCCTGATCGGTCAAATAGTCTCCACCTTTGACCGTGTCGTACATGTGCCATTCCCATGAATCCTTTTCTTCATTCCCCAGAGCTGCGCCGATACCGCCCTGGGCTGCTCCGGAGTGGGATCTTGTGGGAAACACTTTGCTGATTAGAGCTACATTCACTCCATCCGTGACCTCCAGCGCAGCTCTCAAACCAGCCAGCCCTGATCCTACGATCACAACGTCATGCTTGAAATCCATATCGACCCTGTTCCTCGAAACTCGGTTTGTGTCATGGACGAATTATCGAATTGAGTAAGAAGAATCGCAATGCTAAGGATTTGAGAAATCTTAAATTTCCAGAAAAAATCTATGTCAAATGCAAGCGAGATCACTCCGGCACGGATCGAGTTTTCTCCCCTACAGCAACAAATTTTTTGTTTCGAATCCTTCCTTTAGTGTACCGTCCGCTCGTCGGGCGGCTCATATACACAGCCCATTAGACCGCAATAATTACCGACATACTGTGCCTGGGGTCTATACAGCATTGGCTTTTCCTGGGCTTCCCCGAATTTCTCCTCAATAATGTGGCTGCACCACCCGGCAATTCTAGAGATTGCAAATATGGCTGTGAAAAGGTCCGCGGGAATTCCCATCATGTGGTAAACAGGGGCACTGAAGAAATCTACATTGGGTCTGATTTCAGTTTTTCCTCGCCTGTCGAATTCTTCAACAGCAGTCTTCTCTACCAGCTTTGATAGGTGGTCCCATTTTTCCATTCCCATGCTCTTACCTAACCTGGTCGCCATATCCATCAGGTACTTGGCACGAGGGTCCATTGTCTTGTACACGGCATGGCCCATGCCCATGATTTTATGGCCGCTCTCAACACGATTCCTGACCCATTCGGGGATATCTTTTACGGATTCCAACTCCATCAACATAGCCATTACCCTGGTGTTTGCACCGCCGTGCAAACTTCCCGAAAGTGCCCCTATGCCGGCAGCGACGGCTGCGTACATATGGGCCCGTGTCGAACACACTTCACGGCAGGCGAAGGTTGAGGCATTAAAGGTGTGGTCCGCGTGCAGTATGAGGCAGCAGTCAAGATCTCGGACTGTTTCCTGGTCGGGTTTACGGCCCGTCAGTTGCCAGAGAAAGTCGGCCGAATGCGGAAGAGATGGATCGGGAGGAATCGGTTCCTGATCGTTGCGTATTCTGTCCCACGCGGCAGTCACAACCGGCAGCCTTGAGATAAGGCGAGTAGCCATACGAAAATTTGCTTCTCTCGTCTCGCCAAGGAGATCGGGGTCCTCAATTGCCAAAAGCGGAACGCAAGCCTGAAGAACATCCATAGGACCGGCAGTTTTCGGCAGTTCCTTCAGACATGAATAGACGTAATCAGGAACATTCCGAGCACTCCTTACCTGACGATCAAAATCCTCAAGTTCTCTCTCTGAGGGCAGATGTCCGTTCAATAGCAGGTAAGACGTCTCCATGAAGGTTGATCTCTCGGCAAGCTCCTCTATACGGTAGCCCCGATAAATAAGAATGCCTTTCAAGCCGTCAATAAAACTTATCTTGGTGTCTGCAACAGTTACACCCCTGAGACCTATATTCTTCACGGAGACACTTTCCTTCATATTTCCTCCCAGCTCAATTTCACATGGGAGCCCAAGAGAATGGGCCTGATCAATTGGCTATGAAAAATTCTTTCTTTTTTGCCCCACATACCGGACATGTGTCGGGAGGGGCATCAGCAATAGTATATCCGCATTTTGGGCAGATGTAATAATCTTTTTCGCCGAGAGCTTCACCAGCTTCCAGCGCCTTGATTGCGTTTTCATAAAGTTTGCCGTGGATCTTTTCAACTTCATTGGCCCAGTGAAATGTCTTTGTTGCCGCCCCATTCTTTTCCTCTTTGGCCTTTTCCAGGAATCCAGGATACATGCTCGTGAATTCGTGGTGCTCCCCGCCATATGCCTCTTTAAGGTTTTCCAGGGTGGATT
>CAIXMD010000278.1 GCA_903920415.1 uncultured Desulfomonile sp. | reverse complement strand
TTTTCAACCATAGCTTAACAACTCATAACCATTCATAAAGAAGGAGGACCTAAGCATGAAGGTTTACGATGTGGTGCCCGGCTTGGAGTTTGAGCCTGAGAGGGATTTGGCCCAGTCCCCCGCGTGGTTTCTTGACGCTACCCATTCTGTCCCACCATGGACACCGATGTTCGGCTGGTTCTGGATTAACTTCTGCCGGCACGGAATGCAGTACGGAGCAGAAAAGTTGTCCCTGCCTACCGTGAAAGGCTGGGACTGGAGGTTTCTCAACGGAGGAGGATATTTGACCCTTCTCCTGGTAAAGAGCGAGGAAGAGAAGCAGAGAAGAGAAGTTGAATTTAGAAAAGCCATTCTTCCATTCATCCAGGACTATGATGGCCTGTGGAACGGGTTTGTCAAAGAGATTCTGGAACGATACGAGCATCTGAAGGCACTGGATACCGACCAGGCCAGTAATACAGAACTCCTTAATAATTTTGAAGAAACAATCAACACCTGCCGTAGGATGTGGGAAATCCACATGTACATGATGTACGGCACGTACACTGCGTACATTCTTTTTGAGAACATGTGTAGAGAACTCGCCGGTATCGATGATACTTCCCCGCTCTTTCACCAAGTAGTATCCGGATTCGACAACAAAGTCTTTCAAGTGGACCGTCGCCTATGGGAATTTTCCAGCCGAGCAAAGGAAGAGGGCCTGTCCGACTTATTTACTCAAACCGAGGCGCCGGACATTCGCGAAAAACTGGAAGGGTCGGGAAAGGGCAAAGTTTTCATGAGCGATTTTATGGACTTCATGCATCAAGATGGATGGCGGATGCAGCGGATGTCCGAAATGAATCTCCCTACTTGGGTCGAAGACCCCACCCCGGCTCTGGGCATGGTCAAACAATTCATCTTGAAGGGCGGATCGTTCAATCTGGATGATGAGCGACGGCGACTGACCGGTGGCCGGATTGTGGCTGAAAAAGAGGTCATGAGCAAAGTCCCCGTGGAGCAGAGGGGCTGGTTTGAGCAGTTGATGCGTCTTGCACAGAAGAGCGGAGTTTTTAGCGAGGAGCATGATCATTATCTCGACCTGTATACCCATGCAATGATGCGGAGAAGCGCACTAGGGCTCGGTAGGCGATTCGTTCGGGCAGGCAGCATCGACCATCACGAAGACATCTTTTTCCTTATCCCCGACGAAGTGCGTCGTGCCGGCTTAAACCCGGATCAGTTCGATCTGCGCTATATTGTGGACCGCAGACGAGCGGACTGGAACGAGTGGCAAAAGACCCCCAATCCACCAGCAATTTTGGCTGAGGGATTTGACCTCGATCAGGCAATGGGGGTGCTGGTCAAGTCAAATGATCCGATAGCGCTGAAAGTAGTCGTGGGATCAATGCCACAGGTTCGCCCGGAACTTAAGGCAGATCTTTATGGGACTTGTGGTTCTCCCGGCATGGCTGAAGGCATTGCACGAGTGATCATGACCGAAGATGAACTACATCTGATTAAGCAGGGGGATATCCTGGTTGCGGCGAGCACATCACCCAGTTGGACTCCTGTCTTCTCTATGATCAAGGGAGTAGTGGTGGACAGGGGCGCGAGCCTTTCTCACGCTGCCATTGTTGGAAGAGAATACGGAATTCCGGTTGTAATGAACGTGTTTGAAGGCACCAACAAGATCAAATCCGGTCAACGGATCAAGGTAGACGCAAACCTGGGTACTGTCTACATCCTGGACAAGTGAAGCCTACCTAAGTAGGAGCAGATGGCCGGGGACTTTTCGGCGCTTATCCCGGCTGCCTGCTCAAAGCCGGAAAAGGATGAGATTCCAATGTCGAAGAAATGGATATACTGGTTTGAGGAATTGAGCAGTGAGCACAACGACCTGGTAGGAAAGAAGTGTGCAAACCTGGGCGAAATGACCCGTCTGGGGATGAGAGTGCCGCCTGGATTTGCCATTTCCGTGGATGGTTACGAGAGGTTCATGGCCGAAAGTGGAGCTGGGGATGAGATCAGGCAATACGTTTCCGAAAACAGGCACTTGTTGAAAAATGTCAATAAGCAGATAGAGGCCGGTCGCACTATCCGAAATATTGTACAATCCAAGAAGATGCCCTATGAGATGCGGGAGGAACTCTACCTAAATTACGAGAGCCTTTGCCGGAAAGTCAACATCCATGATGTATCGGTGGCAGTACGTTCCAGCGGTGCAGTCAGCATGCCGGGACAAATGGAGAGCTATCTTAACGTTGTCGGCAAAGAGCAATTGACAAAAAAGGTGATTCAGGTGTGGGGAAGCGCCTTCACCACAAGGGCCATTGCCTTTCGCCTTGAAAAAAATATGGAGATGGAGAAGGCTCCTATCGGCGTGGCAGTCCTTAAAATGGTGAATGCCAAGTGTGCAGGAGTTGTTCTTACCGTCCTGCCTACCACAGGAGATACCGGCAAAGTGGTAGTCGAAGGCAACTGGGGTCTTGGAGAGAGTGTGGTGAGCGGGGAAATCACTCCGGACCAGTTTATCGTGGACAAGGAATGCGGCGACTCTGAGTGCATCATAGGTAACAAAACCAAAATGGTGTGCTATCATACTTCAGGGATAAGAACGACCGACGTTCCAAAAGACATGCAGGGTGAGGCCTGCCTCAAGCCTGATGAACTCCAGGAGATCGTTCGCATCTCGAAACAGGTCGAAGACCATTTCCAAGTTCCACAAGACATGGAATGGGTTATTGACCAGGATCTGCCGTTCCCTGAAAATGTTTTCTGGGTGCAGGCTCGCCCAGCCAAGTTCACAAAGAAAAAAGAAAATGATGCCGAATACCTGGCTGAACTTATGACTCGAATTTTCAAGATGTAACCTGGGAAAAAATTCTGTCTCGGGAGGCGATGCATGACCATTCTTTTTACTCAGTATTGGGACGTTATCCCAGGAAAGTTCGATGAATATTCCTCTTTTGTTACTAAGGAGTACACTCCTGCAATTGAAAAATTGGGGATCAAGCTTCTTGGAGGCTATTATGTAGCTGTGGGAGAAGGTCCCAGAGTAGTAGTAGTTGCAACTGTCGATGAACAGGATCACTTGCGAAAAATACTCGCCACAGGCGAGTATCGAAAGGTTTCGGCTAAGCTTCTTGGCCTGGTGTGGAAGTATTCCAGCAAGCTCTGGGTGTCCAGCGGAAGGGTCCTGGAAGGCCCTTATCGGAGTCAGACCGGCGCGTGGAAGTTCAACCAATACTACAATGTGCTCCCCGGCAAGGAATCGGAACACTATCGCTTCGTAAAGGAAGAATGTATTCCCGGAATGAAGCAACTTGGAGTGCCTGTTACAGGAGGGTGGCGTCTTGTGATCGGGCAGGGGCCGCAAATCCTTGCGGAATGCACTGCAAGGAACATAGTGGATATTGCCAAGGCCATTGACACAACGGAGTTCCGGCGGCTTGTCAGGTCACTGAAGAAGGCCTACGCCACCGACTATGGCAGCAGGATACTGGCGCCCACCGGTCGGGTAGAAGTGCCATATATCATGGGAGAGATGATGAAGGGTTTTTAGGTCGTCTGATCACGGGATGTGTCTGCCGCCAATTTTCAACTCTGTTTTTTTAGGGGCAGGCCCGGTATGCCGGCTCGCGTGAAATTTTTTCTCTAGGAGAGTAACGATGTACGTGCGCATGACGTTTTTCAAGGTAAAAGGCGGCAAGATGCCCGACCTGCGGGACCTGTACAACAAAGAAGTTATTCCTGCCCACAAGAACCACAAAGGGAATCGATTCGTGCATCTCCTGGAATGCCTGGAAGAAAATAACGAAGGTATCTCGGTGACGGCTTGGGATACAAAGGCCGATCTGGACGCGTACGAGCGAAGTGGAGA
>CAIXMD010000277.1 GCA_903920415.1 uncultured Desulfomonile sp. | reverse complement strand
TAGAGTGCCTCAAGGAATCTTGATCGTCCCGACACGGGGTGTCGAAAAACAGTGGTGTGGACCTCACCCCATTTCCATATTTTAGGGTCTTCTCCCATCAGATTCTTACCTCGGGTGATCGCCTTCCGAAAGCTGTCAGCAAGAATCAGCGTAGGATCTACGTTTCCCAACCATTCTTTGCGATTCTCTATAAATATTCTTCTCACGAGCCTTGATGCCAAAGGAGGAAAAGCAGTGAAGCCTGTGTAAAGATCATTCCCCAAGGCTCTCAACAGCAAGTCCTCTACTATGGACTGGTACACTAAGCCGAAAACTGCTGCTCCGGAAGACTCCCTGCTCATCTGAAAATCCCAGGACCGAAGACTTCGTAGTGCCTTTTCCTCGGGAAGATCCAGCTTGCCATGCCTTGAGACTGCATCAATGATGATGGGAGCTAGAACTCTTGCAAGAGGTGAACACGTATCGCTCTGGATCTTTGAAAAACTTTCCGGGTGATGCTTCTGTGTTTCGCCAAGTAATTCTTTGATCCGCTCATACCTGGAATCATCGTTCCAATAGCAGCTCACCAAAAAGGGATAATCCGGACCGCCGGGGCGCCCGTCAGCGGTGATCGCAATACCATCCTTGTTGTTGGTATGGGAGGGAAGTTCATCAAATGGTATAAATCCACGCCAGTCATGCGCGCCTGTCCAGGCAGGCATAGGAACTATGCCGTCACTTCCCGGGGGCCGAATAGGGATTTTCCCGGCGTTTTGAATTCCGTAGTTGCTCTCCTCGTCTGCCCATACTACGTTCAGACAAGGGGCGATCAAACCCTTCAAAGCGGTCTTGAGTTCGTTTTCGTTGGAAGCCCTGTTCACGTTAAAAAAAGCCGGAAAAAGACCAAGACCCTCCTGACCGGTCCACCGGAAGGAAAGAACTCGCGCTTGATTCACATCAGACACAATCGGTCCCAAATCAGTCAGTAGTATTGAACGGGAAACGGATGCCCCCCCCTTAACACGGTACCTCTCGCTGATTTCATCGATCTTTCTCCAGCGATCCACCCGGAAGTAGCCCTTAGCTCCATCAGAATCCAACCTTTCTATATAGAGGTCTGCATCATCTACAGGTGCAGAAAAGCAGCCCCAGGTCAACCGCTGGTTACTCCCCACCATTGACAATGGTACACCCGGAATGAATGCACCTGAAAGATGAAAATCTCCGGCAACCAGCCGCGCTCTATACCAGAAGCCCGGTGCCGTAAGGGCCTGATAGAAACATGAGCTTGTCAAAGACTTTCCGCTGCGGCTCATGGTAGGGCTCACCGCCCATCCGCAGCCTCCACGAAAACCAGGAACGCGCATAAGGGCTCGGCTTGTGATTGGAGAAGAAAAAAGAATTCCCTTAGGTTCCCACCCCAACAGATCGGAGGCCACTTCGGCACAAGGCGCAGCAGGGTCAGTGGGAAACAGTTCCTGGGCCCGATTCTTGCCCAGTCGCCCCATGATTCGGCTCATGACCGGGTCTACACGTGGCGCTGCTGACGTTTCCCAGGCTAAGGCATACAGAATGGACATGACATCATCCTGCGAAAAAGGTACGGGGCTGTACTCCAGAAGAGAGAATTCCACCGGAAGCTTTCCAGCGTGACTGGATATGTACCTGTTTATCCCCTGAATAAATTTGTCGAGCCATCTGTTCTCTCGATCACCGAGTTTTTTCTGATTTTCGTGATCCTTTAGCGAAGTTCTGACGGTCCTCATGAGGTGGTCGCCATCCAGATAGTCAGGACCCAGAATTTCCGCGAGCTTCCCCTGGCCTGCCCTACGGAGGTAGTCCATCTGCCAGAGCCGATCCTGTGCCATCACATATCCCAGAACCAAAGCAACATCTTCCTCTGTGTCGCCCAGAATTCCTGGAACACCGTTTCCGTCTCGCACAACTGTCACGTTGGAAGTCAGGCCTGGAGTCTCTACGAGTGATTGCCCCTCGGGAAGTAGTGAAAAAACGAAGAAATATATCCACAGGGCTCCCGCTCCGGCCAACACGATCAGCAGGACCGGAATTACGGTAAAAATCCGCATCAGTTGAACGTGGTCGATATCAATTCTGGGTAACGCCTTGGCAAGATTCATCAAGGGGCACCTCCCAGGAGTTTTTCGGTCAAGTCGGAACTCACCTTGTAGGGGTCGGTTTGCCTGATAGCTATCTGTTCGACAAGCTCATCCAGCCCTCTGATTCCTCCCAGCCTGGCCAGAGCCGCATCGAGTAGCCCCTCTTTTAAGAGGTCAAGCAACTGGTTACGGACCCGAATTTTCTCGACCCGCTTCAGGTTGTCTTGACCGTGCTCTAATAAATAGCGTCGGTGGTCCAGGATCGCTCTGTACAGCTCGTCAATCCCTGTTTCCTGCAGGGCCACTGTTTCTATAACCGGCGGGGTCCATCCAAGCACTGAGTAACGCTCCGATGACATCTGCAACATAAATCTCATCTCACGAATGGTCTTGCCCGTGCCCTCACGGTCAGCCTTGTTTACCACTAGCAGGTCTCCGATCTCCATGAGCCCCGCTTTTATCGCCTGAATGTCGTCCCCCATTCCCGGTATGGTGATCAGCACCGTCGTATGGGCGTTTTGCGCAATATCCACCTCATCCTGTCCCACTCCCACAGTCTCGATGATGATCACGTCTTTGCCCATGGCATCTAAAACGACAACTGCATCTGCAGTGGAGCGGGTTAGACCTCCAAATTTGCCACGGGTAGCCAGAGAACGTATGAACACTCCCTCGTCTAGGAAATGCTTCTGCATTCTGATCCTGTCCCCAAGAATAGCTCCTCCTGTGAATGGGCTCGTGGGATCGATTGCGAGAACTCCGACAGTTTTTCCATCCCGACGAAAACGCGTGACTATGGCATTCACCACAGTGGATTTTCCTACTCCCGGCGATCCGGTGAAACCGATCACGTGGGCATGGCCTGCGCGGAGATACAGTTTGGCCAATTCAGAAAAAACCTGCTGATCTCCGTCGTCGATAAGACGGATTAGTCTGGCCGTAGCCCGAATATCGCCCTGTATAATCTTTTCAGCGAACAAGGGTCTTTCCCCTATCGTTCATGGCACTGTTAAGGCGGTTGCCGATAAGCCAGGTAAATCATGTGCCACCTACTGGGCTTCTCAGCTTCATCGGACTATTGGTAGAAGCGGGAAGCTCGAATGTCAACACTAAAAACCTTTTTAAGCGATTGACGCCTTTGTGGATTTCCACAATTTTTTTTTGGGATATCGGTTCATCGACTCTGGACCTGTGGGACGCACTGCTATATTATGCGAGCCTTACTTTGCTGAAAGGAGATCAGATGGCTAGGCTGTACCAGCAATTCTTGGGCTCGAATCCCGGGATTTTAGTCGAACTAATCGATGACTCAACATCACCCTATAGAGTCCGCACTGAAGACGGTTTCGAGTTTACAATCGGCGCAGATGATTTCCGGAATTATTACAGGATCGAAGGTGAGCCGACTCCCATGGAATGGAAACACCTTATTACCGATCACGAGAAAGGACTGGTAGATTCCAGAAAGATGGCAAAAGTGATGGATATCATCAGGACTTTCGAGGCTGTTTTTCAGGATGTCCACAAGGCCAGGACTTTTGTTCGCGATGCTCTAAAAATCTTGGAAGAGGTCCCCGGAGGAGGTTCTTCGGAGTTGTGGTCAAGGCTGGGAGAATTTCATCCGAACTGCGCAGAACTTAGGGAGCGTGATCTAGATGCTCTTGCAGAAGTCGATCAAGATATAAGGGCTCTTTTGTTGAGCGAAACCTGTGCAGTAATCGAACTGCCCACAGGAAATCGAGATGACTCCGAGATGCCGGGAGTAATGATTGAACCACTGAAAACAGTTGCTGCTACGGAGATCCGATCCCCCAAAAAAATTGTGGGTAAATTGAGGCAAGGTGGGATGAAGAATGTGGAAATGCATATCGATGGAAATATTTTAAGTATTTTGATAGACCTTTCAAAGGAATTCGGGCCGTCTAAATCGGGAAAGACTAGGATCGTAGCATCGACGGAAGGAAACAAGTCCCTTGCGGGGCGCGATGAAAAAATAGGGTTAAACATTTACAGACAAGACTCAAAGAAGCCTCTGAAAGGGAGACGCAAGACATTCAAGAATGTGGAAATGGATCTAGACAAAGACGTGCTCCAAATTACGGTAGATCTTTCAAAGGAGTTTGGTGCGTCGAAGTCTGGAAAAACGACAATTGTAGCCTCGACAGAAGGGAATCAGTTGGTTTTCGGGCGAGAGGAAAAGATCGGTCTCAACGTGTACAGGAAAGCCGAGTGATGTTATGTTATGAATGTACGGCTCGCCAGTGTAACTCAAGCACACCTGGGGGACAAACGGGAGTACCTTGCTGTCAAAAGTGAAGAGAATTAACTGTTGGCATATTACCAAACAGTTATTTATTTAGAGCATATTAGAGGAGGCGTTCGATGTTTGTTTTTGGCAACGCAGAGGATGTGTTCACTATGGCCGTCCGCATTGAAGAAAATGGCAACTCTTTTTACGCCGGCGCTGCCGAGCGGACGAAAGATCCCAAGATAAAGAAACTGTTCGAGGATTTGGCTCTCATGGAAGAAGGCCATATTATGGCTTTTAAGAGTCTTAGGAGCCGGCTACCCGGGTCATTTCCGGCCGACACAGTGTGGGATCCTGAAGGACTTGCAGAGAGCTATTTGCAGGCAAGCGCCGACACCCATATATTTACAGTCGAGGCTGCAAAGAGCCGGCTGGAGAATGTGAAATCGCCTCTCCAGGTTATTGACATGGCGCTTCAGTTTGAGAAGGATTCCGTGGTCTTTTTTCTTGGAATGAAAGAGTTGCTTCCAGACCCGCAGGGGAAAGGAGAAATAGACAAGCTAATTAGGGCAGAAATGGACCATATCCGAATGCTGTCGGGTGTTGCCAAGACCCTAGCTCAAACGGGAATCGCGGGTATTTTTTGAAACGTATTTCCGTTGTCTTTCTAATTTTGATTGATAGGTTTCTTGGATGGATATTGTTTCTATTTCTTGATGGGGACCGTAAAAAACATCTGGAAAATTTCTTCCAACCTCGCGGACATTGCCGATTCGTCGCGGATAAACCCGTGGTCGTATCCCACAAGGTGCAAAATACCGTGAATGAGGAGGTAAACTATCATTTCTGCATTGGAATAGCCTAGAGCCAGAGCGTCTTCGAAAGCTACGTCGGTGCAGATAACCACATCACCGAGAACTTTGGTTTGAAGTCCTGCGGTTTCTCCTTCTAACTGGGAAAACGAAAGAACATTGGTCGGGCCTTCCTTTCCCCTATATTTGAGGTTAAGAGAGGCTATTTCCGGAGAATTCACGAGGACGATGGAGATTACGGCGGCATTACTACAACCCAACTCTTCTAATATTTTTTCCGTTTTCCTCTGGAGTTCGTCCAAGTCTATTTCGATCCGGTTCTGTCTGTTGTCTATAAGAATCTCCATGGATTTTTCCCTGGGGATCGATCTCAATTGGGTAGTCGATACGTGTGTGCAAAATTGCCTGTAAAGCTCGTACGAATGAGTTCGTGACGGCATTGATATCCTTTAGAGTGAGCGTCGATTGGTCGAGTTGGCCTTCACTGAACAATCCATTGATAAGGGTCTGGACGCGCTTTTGAATCCTTGCCGGAGTAGGGTCGGTCAGGGTTCTGGACGCGGCTTCCGTCACGTCGGCAAGCATTACAAGAGCGGCCTCTTTACTCTGAGGGCGTGGACCCGGATAATGGTATTTGTCTTCGGAGACAGGCTGGAGGGTTTTAGCTGCTTTCTCCAGGGCCTTGTTGTAAAAAAATTTTATTAGACCAGAGCCGTGGTGCTGCTGAATGATATCGACGATTGGTGTAGCAAGCCGATATTCTCTGGCCTTCTCCACACCGTTCTTGACGTGGGACACCAATATAAGGGCACTCAAGCTGGGTTCGAGCTTGTCGTGCGGATTTGCTCCCGGGTCTTGATTTTCAATAAAATACGAAGGCTTCGTTTTCTTTCCCACCTTTCCTATGTCGTGATAGATTCCTCCGACACGAGCAAGCAAAGGATTGGCCCCTATTAATTCAGCGGCTGCTTCCGCCAGGTTTCCCACCATTATGGAATGATGGTAACTTCCTGGGGCCTCTAGCGCCATCTCTTTCAGAAGAGGGTGATTAAGGTTGGCAATCTCAAGAAGTCTTATGTTGGTGGTATAGCCTAGAGGTTCGAGAAGAGGTGCCAGTCCGGAAACGAGCAACCCTGAGAGAACCCCTCCCAGAAATCCTAGACCTACCTCGTGAAAGTCCTGAATCCGTGTGAGTTGACCCAGGGCCATCTTTATGGCCAGGATAGAAAGCATGTTTACCAGTCCGACCACAAGTCCAGCCCTGAGCACCGACGTGCGGTCCGTTATTCGAGTCATTCCGTGGAGTCCAACAATCCCGGAGATGAAATAGAATATGAAAAGATAAATGTCTCCTTCCACTGCCAAAGCTGCGGCAACCGATGTCAGAGCTGCAAATATGAATGCTATACGCGCATCTACCATGAGTGCCGCCAGCATGGATCCGGTAGATACGGGAGCTGCAAATAGGAGGGAACGCGAGGTTATTACCTGATCCGCCTTGCCTAGCAGCGGCGCCAATGAGCAGATAAAACGGACTAGAATGATTGTGCCCACCAGGATCAGGCAGAACAGGAGAAGATCTTCGGTGGCATGCTTCGATCGGTTCAAGTATTTTTCTGAAAAGTAAAAACATAGCCTAAGCAACAAAACCAGTATAAGCGCAAGACCCACCAGGATCATATAGCGGCTGTACACTGGATTGGCACTGTTTAGGCCGGCAAGTTTTCTCAAGTGGCCTTCATTGGTGGGTTCGCCCTCTTTTATGATTGACTCACCCTTGGCGATTTGAAAAAAGACCGGCTTGACCGACACTAGAGCCTCGCTCTTGAGTGCATCGCTCTTTTCACGGTTATAGGTGATGTTCACGTAAATCAGATCTTTAGAGATCTGGCGGATGGTAAGAGATAGAGATGCATCTCGCAGGGGATCCTTTTCTTCGGATTCGATGGAATCAAAGGCCTCATGCAAGTCCAGAATCGCCGAAAGATCTTTCACATTTTCCAGCTTCTTCGTGGATTTTGTTAGCAACAGGATTCCTTGCCTGCCGTCCCGTAAGACAAGCTCACGGCTTAACACAACCCCTTTCAAAAGCACCGGCACCACCTGGGACCTCAGGTCTCTCTCTATTCGAGCATTGAAACCGTTGGTTTTGAGTACTCCAAAGCTGGAGGGAGGCACAGTTGCACCAATCAAGTTTTCAAAACGTGTCCGCAGCGTGGTATCATCCATAGGCCGAAAGGGGGGACGGCTGGCCGATTTTTCATGTGCCGACGGCGATGATGGCGGCACTTTGTCTGGAGAGCCGGAAGTAAAGTCGACTTCAGCCGCCAAGTAATCTCTCATGAAGCTGAATGCTATTATGATCCTTTGCTGAACTTCGTGGACCACCTCATCATCGTAATCGTAAACCGGCAGGACGGACTTTAATACTTCATCCCGGTTTTTATTGGTCGCTGCCTGATCAATTACTTTAAAGGAGAGGGGTGAGATTATGGTTTCGACTGCAGGTTCACCGACTCTGAGAGAGTAGTATCGGAAAGACTGGGGGGCCATCATAAAAGCTGCAATTAATGACGTACCTATTATGAGGGCCCAACGTTGCCATTTCGGTTCGCGTAGGCTGGACATCCAGACCGGCTGATTTCTGGATACAAACCTACGGACTGAAAAACCCCAATCCTTCAGTCTTCCACGCGTTTCGGCCTTGTAGGTCGGCTTATTCTTATCTGGGGAATCCGGCACAGCGTCTCATCTCCGCGATCTGACCTCAACGGCCCTTTTTTCGTACGCCTTTATGATGTCTTGGACAAGGGGATGGCGGACGACGTCCTGATCAGTGAACATCAAGAAGGCTATACCTTCTATAGTGCTCAAGATCTCTCGGGCTTCCACAAGTCCGGACCGAGTTCCTTCAGGTAGATCGATCTGAGTTATATCACCAGTTATTACTGCCTTGGAAGAATACCCCAAGCGGGTCAGAAACATCTTCATTTGCTCAGACGTTGTGTTCTGTGCCTCATCCAGTATGACGAACGAATCGTTAAGGGTTCTGCCCCGCATGAACGCCAGTGGTGCTACCTCGATGTCTCCCCGCTCGATCATGCGCGATGCTTTTTCGAAATCGACCATGTCATGAAGCGCGTCGTAAAGGGGCCTCAAGTAAGGATTAACCTTCTCATACAAATCCCCTGGCAGAAATCCCAGCCTTTCTCCTGCCTCGACGGCAGGACGCGCCAAAACGATTCTTCTCAGTTGCTTCTTGGCAAACGAAGCCATGGCCATAGCCATAGCCAAATACGTCTTGCCGGTACCTGCCGGGCCGATCCCGAATACGATGTCGTGAGTCTGGATAAGCTGTATGTAACGTTTCTGGAGTATTGTCTTTGGAGTAATCGGCCTTTTCCCAACGGAAGTGAAGACCGTGTCAAGTAATAAATCTTTCAGTTTGGCCTCAGGGTTCTGCAAGAGCATCCTTATTCCCTGATCTATGTCGGCCGGATGGATGGGGTAACCATCTCTCGCGAGAGGATAAAGCTGTTTAATAAGCCGTTCTGCAACATCATCGCCGGGCGGGTCGCCAAATATGCCGACAGTATTGCCCTTTATGGAGATACTGACTCCGAGGCTTTTTTCAATATGCTTGATATTGCGGCTTAATTCTCCAACAAGGGCCTGAAAGGCTCCCACATTATCGAAACTTACGCGCCGGGGCGACTTGTCGCTCTGTTCAACGGAATTTATCGTCAAAAAGCCTCCGATAGCTCCTCAATCGCACTATCCTAAAACCATTCTTTTTTTTTCACCGGAAGCCATTGGCCCTTCAAGTGCGACTATTCTCTCCCAACTGGTAGCCCCGCCCTTCGACTGTCTGCTCAAACAGGCTACAGTACACATTTAGCCATTGAAATGATAACACCGTTTAGCAGCAATAATCAACTTCAACTTGATGCCAATCAAAATGTGGTCCTTCCTTGCGCTTCCATGACAAACACCGTATTCTGCTCTCCGCCAAAAATCAAACCCCAACGGTGATCAGGAAGAAATGAAAGGAATTAATGTATGGAGATTTCCGAAGACTCTGCACAGACTGCTGACGTATTTGGCAAGCTGATTGAACTGATACGAACTTTACGCTCGGAAAATGGCTGTCCCTGGGATAGAAAGCAAACCCCAAAGATTTTCCATCCTTACATCCTTGAGGAATACCACGAACTGGTTCAGGCTATAAATCGAGGCGCAGCATCTGAAATTATTGACGAAATGGGTGACCTTATTTTCCTGGTTGTGTTTGTTGGATACATGTTCGAACAGGAAGGCCTAACTTCGGTGAAAGAAATTGTTGGTGGTGTGATCGAGAAGATGCTCAGGAGGCACCCCCACGTCTTCAGTGATGCTAAGGTAATAGATGCCCAAGATGTGGTTGATAACTGGAGAAAAATTAAAGCTACAGAAGAGAATATCCGACAGCGGGAGTCACTTCTCGACGGTATTCCCAGATCACTACCGGCTCTCAATCGGGCCCAGAAGCTTAGCGCAAGAGCCGCCAGGGTAGGATTCGACTGGACAGGCCCTCAGGAGGTATTCGGCAAAATCGAAGAGGAATTGAACGAGCTAAAACAAGCGATTGCATCGGGTTCCACGAGGGGAATCCGGGAAGAACTAGGAGATGTTCTCTTTGTAATTGTAAATGCGGCAAGGCACATGAATATAAGCAGCGAAGCTGCGTTGAACGAGACATCTGACAAATTCGAACGTCGTTTCCGTCATATTGAGACCAGTTTGCAATCGTTAGGCAAAACCTTGGAGCAGGCCGGTCTCAAGGAAATGGATGCATTGTGGGATGATGCCAAGGCCCAGGAAATCAACTCACGACTGTGAGGCACATCGGGAGGAGTCCCCCATGGATTTTTCAGTTTCGGAAAAGATGCAAACTATCATCGAAATGATCAATGAGTTTATGGATAGAGAAATAATTCCCCTCGAGCCGGCATTCTTGAGAAAACCCTTTGCTGATCTGGTCCCTGAGCTTGAAGAAAAACGTCGTATGGTCAAGCAAATGGAGCTGTGGGCCCCACCACACCCCAGAAAATATGGGGGCATGGAACTGGACCTCATGGAGTTTGCTCTTGTTTCAGAGGCCCTTGGGCGGTCACCCCTGGGTCACTACATCTTTGGATGTCAAGCTCCAGACGCGGGTAATGTCGAGATCCTCCATATTTACGGAACAGATGAACAGAAAGAGACGTACTTGAGACCCTTGGTGGAGGGCAAGATAAGAAGCTGTTTTTCCATGACCGAGGTAGAGATGCCGGGGTCCAACCCAGTCATGCTGGAAACCACGGCAGTGAAAGAGGGCCATGATTACCTTATAAACGGCCAGAAATGGTACTCAACAGCGGCTGACGGAGCTAGATTCGCAATCGTAATGGCAGTAACCAACCCTGACGCTTCGCCATATTTGGCAGCCAGTATGGTGATAGTCCCTACTGATACCAAGGGGTTCAACCTGGTGCGAAACATTTCCATAATGGGCCACGAGGGAAGCGGCTGGCACAGTCACGGGGAAATACTCTACCAGTCCTGCCGAGTGCCGCAAAAAAATCTTCTGGGCCCTGAAGGCCACGGTTTTGTCATAGCTCAGGAAAGGCTTGGTCCAGGACGCATCCATCACTGCATGAGATGGATCGGGGAATGCAACCGAGCCTTTGACCTGATGTGTTCCAGAGCGATTAACCGAGTCATTTCTCCTGGCAAGGTTCTCGCCGGCAAACAGATTGTACAGGTATGGATCGCGGAGTGTGCCGCTGAAATTCAGGCGGCAAGACTCATGGTTCTGCATGCAGCATGGAAGATGCAAAATCTGGGGGTGAAGGAGGCCAGGGAAGACATATCACTGATAAAATTTTTTGTGGCGAAGGTGCTGCAAAAAGTCGTGGACTCCGCCCTGCAGGTACACGGGGGCCTGGGCATGAGTGATGATACCATTTTGGCTTTCTTATATAGGTTCGAAAGGGCTGCGCGGATCTATGACGGAGTCGATGAAGTTCATAAGGTCTCAGTAGCAAAGAGAGTGCTACGTGACTATGAAAACAGGGTCGTGAGATAGGGAGGGCAGTGTCAGAGACAGCAAGCTGAAACGACATTAGTGTGCAGTTCTTCAAAAGAGTATAGGCGAGGTCAGGATATTAGGAATGGAATATTCAGATAATGCAGTGACAATGAGAGCTGGGGAGGTTCTGGACAGCAACAAGGTGAAGGCGTTCCTCGCAGAATCCATTCCCGGCTTGACCGGAGAACTGATCATCCAACAATTTCCCAAGGGATTTTCAAATCTTACATATTTGTTGACCATCGGTTCGATTGAATTGGTGCTCAGGCGACCTCCCTTTGGAAAAAAGGCGAAAACGGCCCACGACATGTCGCGTGAGTATAGAATCTTGAAGGCTCTAAAGCCGGTCTTTCCTTATTGTCCACAGCCGCTGGTCTACACGGAAGACTCCTCCATCATAGGCTCCCCATTCTACGTTATGGAGAGGATCAAAGGCATCATTCTTCGTAAAGAGTTTCCGCCAGGCCTCTCTCTCACGAGAGAACAGGCTGGGAAGCTTTGTGAAAAGCTTCTGGATCTGCATCTCGAACTGCACTCGATAGATTACAGGAAAATTGGCTTGGAAAATTTCGGCAAACCGGAAGGCTACGTTGAACGTCAGCTATCAGGGTGGACAGAAAGGTACAGAGCTGCTCGTACCCCTGATGCCCCGAGCTTTGAAGAAGTGATGGCTTGGCTTTACGAAAAGAAGCCTCCCGACTCGGATAGGCCGGGAATCATCCACAATGACTACAAATTTGACAACATAGTATTAGATCAAAGAGATCCCATGAATATCATCGGGATACTTGATTGGGAAATGGCCACCATAGGGGATCCTCTCATGGATCTCGGCAACTCCCTTGCCTACTGGATTCAGAAAAGCGACCCATCCGAGATGGAAGTGATCCGTCTGATGCCCACCAAGATTGATGGAGCGCTGACCAGAGAAGATATGGTGAAGCGTTATTCCGATAAATCTGGAATGGCCATAGAAAATTTTGATTTTTACTATTGCTTCGGCTTGTTCCGCTTAGCGGTGATTGCGCAGCAGATCTATTATCGCTACTACCACGGGCAGACCACGGACGAACGCTTCAGAATGTTGATTGTGGGCGTCAAAGTGTTGGAAAATGCGTCTCTCAGGGTTATAGAAAAAACAAAACTTTGACTAAATATTTCGATAGCTGCCTGGAATCACTCTCACAAACAGCGGGTAGAAACCCTTATCACGGTAGACAACTAAGATCTACGGAGCAATTCTATGGGCATCTTGCTATGGTACAGCTTGAAATTCTTGGACTAATGCACTACTATCAGTTCTCTAGGGATTCATACCATTTCGTCATAATGGAAGTAAGCTAACAATCTGTTATGTGAAAGGTTCCCAGCGGCCCCGTTCTATACGGATAGAAAGAATTGATTTCGCTTGGGGAGCAATCAGAAAAGCTTATCCGACAATGTCGGTTGTTTGAAGGCGAAGTGGTCTCAGAAATCTCCACGATTTTTCAGGGAGACGTCACGTTGCTGGCTCGAGTCTATTCTGGTGCTCTCATAGGAATCGACGCATACTCGGTAGAGGTCGAGGTGGATGTCTATCCTGGACTCCCTTACGTTGCGGTGGTGGGGCTACCGGACAATGCGGTTAAAGAGAGTATCGCAAGGGTAAAATCAGCCATAGTTAACAGCGGATACCCCCTTCCCCCGCGACGAATCACTATAAATCTCGCCCCGGCCGGTCTTAAGAAAGAAGGCTCAGGATTCGATCTTCCGATCGCTCTGGGCTTACTGTCCGCGTTGGACCTTCTGCCTCAGGACAGGCTCAAGGATTACATTATTGTTGGAGAGCTTTCACTGGACGGGCGGATTAAGTCCGTACGGGGGGTCTTATCTCTCGGACTTGCTGCAAGGGACCGCGGGTTCAAAGGGGTGATAGTTCCCGAACTTAACGCGGCGGAGGCCGCTGTGGTTGATGGGATAAGTGTCCTTGGGGTCTCCACCCTCCTTACGGCAGCCGGCTTTCTCATGAATCGCATCTCACTTGAGCCTACAAAACCAAGGGACGGCCATACTTCTGGTCGTCAGGGAAAGTACTTTATCGATTTCGGAGAAATCAAAGGGCAGGAGTACGCAAAGAGAGCTGTCGAAGTCGCCGCAGCAGGCGGGCACAATGTGTTGATGATTGGTCCTCCAGGATCTGGAAAAACAATGATATCGCAGAGGATCCCTACCATCTTGCCCGAACCGGTGTTTGAAGAGAGCCTCGAGACGACACGCATATACTCAGCGGCAGGGTTGCTTGGGCGAAATAAATCAGTGATGACTGTGAGGCCGTTTCGGTCACCTCACCATACGGTCTCCGACGCAGGGCTCATAGGAGGCGGGGCTATCCCTAGGCCCGGGGAGGTTTCCCTGGCTCACAATGGAGTTCTTTTTCTCGATGAACTCCCGGAGTTCCGCAAGAATGTGCTCGAAGTTCTTCGCCAGCCCCTCGAAGACGGTGAGGTTACCATATCCAGAGCGCAGGTAGCCATAACTTTTCCAGCTCGCTTCATGCTGATAGCAGCTATGAACCCTTGTCCCTGCGGATATAGGGGAGACCCTAAACATGAGTGTACCTGCTCCAAACAGTCTGTGGATCGCTATTGGAGCAAGATCTCAGGTCCACTTCTGGACAGGATAGACATTCATCTGGAAGTGCCATCCGTCCAGTGGCGGGATTTAACGGCAATGCCCAATGGTGAATCTTCGCAAGACATTAGAGCTAGGGTCAATCGGGCACGGGAGATTCAACTGACACGCCTGGGTAAGACCGGCCTTTTTTCCAATGCTCAGATGGGCTCGGCCCTCATTAAGAAACACTGCCCCATGGGAACGGAATCAATGAATTTCCTTGAAAAAGCATTTACAAAATTAGGCCTCTCAGCAAGGGCTTACCACCGAGTCCTCAAAATTGCCAGAACCATAGCAGATTTGGACTCCGCAGAAGAAATCCAGACGGCACACGTTGCTGAAGCCGTCCAATACAGATCTCTGGACAGGAGGTACATGTAAGTGACTTGTCCTTTGTCGGTCATGTTAATGTGTTGGATTGATCTTTCCCCAAACCGTGGGAAACCCGGCGACATGAAAAAAATTACTCAGCCGAATGGCTTCCCTCATTATCTTTACCCGAACTGATCCATGTCTCATTCTTCTCAACACAACGAGCCTGTTCCAGACCCTATTACGCGTCTTCCAGCTCCTTTAAGACGGTTGGTCCTCGAGAAGGAAATCTTGAGGCTATACCGTTCAGGAGAGCAGATAATGGGCGCAAGCAATTGGGGCGAACAGATCCGCTTCATTGTTTCCGGTGAAGCAAGCCTGGTCCTTCTCGATGACGAAAACGAAAAGATCTCGGTAGACACATTGGGGCCTGGAGATATCTTCGGCGAGGTCAATTTTTTCACCGGTAGTCCCTGGCCTTCCGACTCTCAACTGATTGCCGACAATGATTGCCAGGTAGTGGAAATCGCCCCCGAGGATTTCGAGAAGCTCCTGAGGCAGAATCCTGATTTTACCTTGCCTCTCGTAAGAAACCTGGTCCGTAAAATAATACACCTCCACAGAACTGTCTTCGAGAGCAGGGTAAAGCGTAGAGCCCTCCAGTCTATGATCAGCCGGGAAGACCACGTTTTTCCAGGCCATCTTGTAGGCGATTACGTGCGGCGCCGGTTTGCCTCGCGTGTTGAGGAACTGGCACAATCTGATGGTCCGGTACTCATAATGGGAGAGATGGGAGTAGGTAAAGAAGGCATTTCCCATGCCATATTCAGAGCCGGCCACCAATGTAAAGAAGTGTTTCTCCAATTTGATCTATTGAGAACGGGCAACGAGTCCCAATTTGAAGTTTCACCCTCAGAAGACCATCCTGGCGACCTCGACGCTACAGATCAACAATTGCGCCTTTTTTTCGGCTCAGAGGAACCAGGCCGTGACGGTGGAATAAAGGAGACGGCCGGCTATTTTCAATTGGCGCAGGATGGCACTTTGATGGTGCGTGGGGTGGACCGCCTGACGCGCGTGATGCAACTGAAACTATTGGAAGCCTTGGCAACACAAACTTTCCGCAGGTGCGGAGGTGTGCGACTACATAAAGCAAGGATTCGCCTGATAGCCACGACGCGCTTGGACCCGTCTCAGGCATCGCTTGAAAGGCATCCTTTAATTTATGCTTTGCTCCTTGAGCGATCCATCATTATCCCGCCCCTGAGGACCAGGCGACGGGAGATACCAGATCTGGTCAAACGTTATGCCGAACTCTATAGCCGCGAATTGGGCCGCAAGGTAGAAAGGCTTCCCAAGGATACCCTCAAAGCTCTCGTCAATTATGCATGGCCGGGCAACGATCTGGAGCTGGCCAGTACACTTAAGCGGGCCATACTCGTTTCCCAGGACGGTGTCTTGAGGCCCGAGGACATTTATTTCGACCTCAAGAGGATAGAGGAAAAGGGTAAGATCAATCTGCTCAAGTTCCGTCTAGTGAAACAGGTTCTTACCAGCCCTCATTTTCCTGCTGTTCTTCAAAGTGCCGCGACGCCGTTTTTTTTTATTGTTCTCGCATTTCTGTTCCTCGGTCCTACCGACCCAATGAAAAATCCCGCAGCCCTCTTCAGTTGGGCGATTGGATGGCCAATCCTCATAATAGGGGCGTTCTTCTATGCGAGGTTTTGGTGCTCTGTGTGTCCTATCGGCACCTTGGGCAAGTTGGCCAAAAAAATTGTCGCTCTTGAACACCCATTTCCGCCTTTTCTGAAGAATCACAGTGATTTTCTCATAGCCGGAGCCGTACTATTTATTATCTGGCTGGAAACAGCGACAGGAATAAGGAATTCACCATTTAATCTGGGTTTACTATTGTTGGTGATGCTGATTTCCGCCATCGTAGTGGCTGTTATTTATGAACGTCAATCCTGGTGCCTCTACGTGTGCGGACTAGGCGGGATGGTCGGACTCTTGGCGAAAACTTCCATTGTGGAACTTCGTGCCGACCGTAACGTCTGTATCTCGCAATGCGGAACCAACGACTGTTACCTTGGCGGTTCTAACAGTGAAGGCTGTCCTTTCGGGCAGGCAGGCCCTAGGCTCCACAGCAATCGCGTCTGCAAGCTGTGTGGGATATGCGTAAAAAACTGCCCTCACGGCGCCATCAATCTTAATCTGAGGTTTCCTGGCCGGGAAATCTGGGAAATTCGCCAACCCAAGGTAGGAACGGCTTTTCTCGTATTAGGAATGATAGGAGGGCTTCTAAGCGAGATGGTCAGCAAGACCCAGACCTACGATTTCCTGACAGGTTTCCTACCCATCCCGCAAATTGCCCGTTTTACATTGGTCTTCCTGGCAATACTTTTGGCAGTGAACCTTCTGATGATGCTCGCAGCATTTATTTCGTGCCACGTTTACGGCGACACGTTGTCGGATAACTATGCCAGATTTGGACTATCGCTGCTTCCAGTTGCACTTACGGCATTCACAGCTTTTCATGTTTACTACCTTATAAACCTCGGTGTGGAACTCCCCACTCTATTGAGCCATAATTTGGACTTTGCTGTATTCAGTGAACTCATAATCACGGTTCCGCCCTGGGTCACGCAACTGTTGCAGCAGATTCTTCTTTGGACCGGCTTAGCATGGACTCTCATGATAATTTACCGGATCGGCAGTGAAAGTCACGATAGAATGTTTAACGTCCTGGTAGGATTGCTTCCGCATGCTGCACTAGCTTCCATTCTCACCTTGGTAATCCAGGAGGCCATGCATTCATTCTTTTACGGATAGGTCCGAGAACAATTGTCCAACTCTTGCTGCCATAACAGGGTGTTCCGTCATTAGTGTCCGTAAATCAAGATGATGACGTTCAGGAATGCCGGCATCCGCTTGACCAAGGCGCAATCGTGACTATTCTATTAAAAATTCAACCGAGGAAACCGCCTGCCCCGAAAGGTTACCTTTTTCTTGAGAGTCGGTATGAGCCCACATCCTGCAATGCAAGCATCAAATTAAATGCCGGCAGCGACGCTGGTTTCAGCTTGCTGAATTTTTTCCACCCTCACGGCGCAAACCTTGTACTCGGGAATCTTGCAGATAGGATCGAGTGCAGGATTGGTGAGGACGTTGGCGTTGGCCTCCATGAAGTGGAAGCTCATGAAAATGGTCCCCCGGTCCACCACATCAGTAAGGAGTACCTTGCTCACTACTTCACCCCTGCGAGACACAATGCGCGCCTGATCGTAGTCTGTTAGCCCCAACTCCTCAGCGTCAAACGGGTTGATTTCCACATGTCCATCCGGCATTTCGGCGTCGAGTGATGGCGAGTTTCGAGTCATGGTCCCCGTATGATAATGAGGAAAATACCTGCCGGTGGTCAGTTGAATGGGGAACTCGTCGTCGATGAGTTCTTCCGGTGGCCTGTACTCGATTGCGTGAAACAACCCCTTGCCCCTTGTGAACCGGTCCTTGTGCAACACCGGAGTGCCTGGATGGTCCTTTGCCTGGCAGGGCCAGGGTATGCCGACTTTTTCCAGGCGTTCATAGCTTAGGCCTGCATAGCTGGGAGTAACTTGGGCGATCTCATCAAAAATCAGGCTGGGAGTATCGTAACTCATGGGGAGGCCGAAACGAGTTGAAAGATCGCAAATGATCTGCCAGTCAGGCCTCGCTTCTCCGACCGGTTCAACCGCCTTACGTACTCGGAGGACATTTCGCTCAGTATTGGTGAAGGTGCCGTCCTTTTCAGCATATGAAACCCCGGGTAATACAACGTGCGCCAGCTTTGCCGTGTCGGTGAGGAAAATGTCAATCACGGCCAGGAACTCTGCTGACTCGAGTGCGTGTTTGACGTGATTCGCATCCGGGTCGCTACCCACCGGGTTCTCTCCCAGGATCACCATCCCCTTTACGGATCCGTCCTCGAGACCGTGCATCATCTCCATTATCGTATATCCGACCTTACCAGAGAGTTCAGCCTGCCAGGCATCCTGAAATTTTTTCCTGTTGTTTTCGTCGGTCACCGCCTGATAGGCGGGATAAACATTCGGAAGCCCGCCCATGTCACAAGCTCCCTGGACGTTATTTTGGCCCCTGAGGGGATTGACTCCTGCGGATCGCTTACCCACGTTTCCAGTCAGCATAGCTAGGTTGGCCAACGATTTTACGTTGTCCACACCATGTGAGTGCTGAGTTATGCCCATTGTATAGAGAATCGAGGCGCGTTCCGCACCAGCATACGTGCGGGCTATCTGAATGATGTCCTCGACGGCCACCCCGCATATCTCTGAAGCTTTTTCCGGAGTGTAGCTTTGTATCAGTTCCTCGAGTTTGCCGAATCCCTCTGTTCGTTCCTCGATGTAAGCCTTATCATGGAGGTTTTCCGCAAGAATAACGTTCATGATGCCGTTGAGGAGTGCAACATCCGATCCCAGGTTCTGTCGGACGTAAATGTCCGCAATAGATGCCATATGAATACGCCGAGGATCCGCGACAATGATTTTGGCTCCCTTGGCTTTGGCCCGATAAACCCTGTAAGCAACCAGAGGATGAGCAACTGTGGTGTTTGATCCAATAATGAAAATGCACTCCGAATCCTCGATTTCCGGAATCGAATTCGTCATTGCCCCACTCCCGAATGCGGCGGCAAGACCTGCCACCGTAGAGGAGTGTCAGAGACGTGCGCAGTGGTCTATGTTGTTTGTCCCAAACCCCACTCGGCAGAATTTCTGAAACAAATAATTTTCT
>CAIXMD010000276.1 GCA_903920415.1 uncultured Desulfomonile sp. | reverse complement strand
TGTAAGCCCTCAGTTATTCGGGGCGTAATTGTGAAAAAACTAATAATTTCGCGTCACACATATCGAAATACCGCGCTTAACTGAGGGATTACAATGTTGTAAAGATATTTCTTGACAGACGCGTAAGCGTGACAAAAAAGAGTAAAGAATTTACACGGAAGGCCGCGGCAAAAGACCAGCTTTTTCGGCTATTTCTCCCACCTTTTCTTCCCATTCAATGGCCATGATGTGCACTCCGGCTATACCAGTCATTTCACGGAGTTGCTTGATGGTTTCCACTGCCATAGTAATGCCTTCCTCGGCCTGTTTTTCTTTTGCAGTGCCTTTCATGCGTTGCAGCAATTCATCGGGGACATCCATTCCCGGGACGTTATTTGCCATATACCGGGCCATACCAAAGGACTTGAACGGTGTAACTCCACCAAGAATAAAGACCTTTTCATGAAGTCCTCGGTCTACCACAGCCTTCATCCATTCGCCAAACTTCTTCAGATTGAAAATGCACTGGGTTTGAACGAACTCTACTCCAGCAGCAACCTTCTTAGCGAGCCTGGGCACTCTTATCTCGAAAGGATCGGCAAAAGGATTGGCTGCTGCTCCAACAAAAAGCTTGGGAGCACCCTTTATTTCATCTCCACCAAGAAACTTCCCCTCATCTCGCATCAGCCGGACTGTTTTTATGAGCTGAATGGAGTCGATGTCAAAAACATTTTTTGCCTGAGGATGATCACCGAACTTCTGGTGGTCTCCAGATAGGCATAATATATTTTTATTACCTAAGGCAGCCGCGCCGAGTATATCGCTCTGGATAGCTATTCGGTTACGGTCACGGCAGACCATCTGCATGACCGGTTCCATTCCTTCCTGTATCATGATGACCGATGAGGCTATGGACGACATTCTCACAACAGAGGTCTGGTTGTCGGTAATGTTGAAAGCATCGGCCTTGTTTTTGAGTAGTTGACACTTTTTTCTAACGACATCAGGGTCGGCTCCGCGAGGAGGACCACATTCTCCCGTAACTGCGAACTGTCCTGATCTGAGAATCTTTTCGAGCTTGCTCTCAGTTTTGCATTCGCCACTCATCTTTGAAAATCCTCCCTGACCATCTTTCGTGGACCACCGTCCCTATTTGTTCTCCAATCATTAACAGCCATGATGTCTTCGTATCTGTCCATCTGGTTCAGTGACTTCAGACGGTCGATAATAAGTTGCCAAGCGCAGTCCACTTGCGGATCGATTTCACAAGCACCTTTGGTAGATCCGCCGCATGGCCCATTAAGGAGGCTTTTGGAACACCTGGCGATGGGACAAATTCCCGCGGTATAGTAAAGTTTACATTCCCCGCAGGTCTGACATTTTTCCACATAGTAGCCTTCTTTTATTGACCCGCCTACGAAAGTGGTATTGAGCGCAGGGTAAACAGGCGTATTTGTGTATCGTTCGGCCATGAATTGGACGCCGGCTCCGCAGGCCATGGAAAGCACCGCGTCAATGTGGGGCACTATATCATGAACCTCTTCTATATATTCAGGATCACACTGTCTTTCTACGGTTTTCTCAATAATCTCAAGAGGATCACCCGCCTTGTCACGAGCCATTCGTAACTGACTAGAGAGAACTCGTACCTCATCGTGTCCTCCCGTCAAGCAGACCGTAACACAACCTCCACATCCCAGTACTACGATTTTCTTGTGCCCCTCCAACATTCTTGTGATTTCATCGAAGGGTTTTCTTTCGCCTATGACCATTTCCTGTGCCTCCAAAGGTATGTTGTAAAGAGGGATCTGCTACAACTCAAGCTGCCCGATTACTTGCGTGTCCGTATTTTTTGTTAAGAGGGCTTGGCCCCAAAACCTTTATCCTTTCGGTAAATTCACGGGCCACTTCGGCGAATCTTGGCCCCATTGCAGCACTCATGTTGAACATCTCCAGCCTTTCAGGCTCAAGACCAACTTCCTGAATAAGTTTTTTGGTGTAATTTACTCGGGGCTTGGCTACCAAATTACCTTGAATAAAATGGCAGTCACCCTCCAGACAACCGGCGACGTAAACTCCATCGGCTCCTTTTTCAAAAGCTCTGAGCAGAAAAACCGGGGTGACCTTTCCTGTACAAGGCAGACGGATAATACGGATATTTGTGGGATACTCCAGCCTCATGCTACCAGCAAGATCGGCTGCACCATAAGCACAGTAATGACAACAAAAAGCCACTATAATCGGTTCAAATTCTGCCATGAGTCTAATCTCCCCGATTTTGTCGTCTCTGGAAATTCAATGGGTGGAAGCTGAATTTAAACGAATGAGAAGAAAAATGCAAGCACACAAATTGGCCAAATGCCCACACAGAGAGAAAATCTCAAATAGGCTCCCAGTTATCTTCAAACGTATTCTTATCCAGCATTTTCCTAATGACGCGGATATCTCCCATACTCTCGAAATCTCTGGCTTTGTTCTCTCCCAATAAATTATTTGCGAAAAAGGGTCTTTTCTGAAACAGGCCTCTCATAAGTCCTGCGAGGGGATACCCCAAATTTTCAATACCACCTTCGTATGCTCGAAGAAATTTTTGGGCTTGTTTACGGAGATCAAGAATGATGCTGAATCCTCTTCTGAAAAGTGTTTCCATATGGTTCGAACTAACTACCATGGAGGCAAAAAAAACGTCGTCTCCACACACCTCTTCTAAAGAGATGTTAATATAACCACTGACTTTTTTTAAGCTACCCTGCAAATCTTCAACGTAACTTGGGTCTTTATTATCGGCGACCATTATCTTGTTTGCTACGTGTGCCAACTCTGTAGAGATACGGTCCTTTTCGGCCGGGTCTATAATTTTATCTAGAGATCTTTTGAACAGTGTTCCTGATGCCAGTAATTTTAGCGGGTAACCTAATACGGGTCGCTTCAGGTCTGCTTCTGATTCGCTTCGCTGATGGATCTGTTCAGAGAATGGAATCAGCACAGCCCCCTGTTGTATATACTGATATATTTCTAAAGCTTCATCGAAAGCTGGAAACCCCTTATCAGCAAGTCGAGCCTGACGCCATTTAAGGGCCATTTCCTCTTGCTCAAACGGCAGACCAGCGTTCAATCCATTCATAAGACTGAAGTAGTATTGAGTGTCCAAGTAGAAAAGCGTCTCGAGAAAACTCCTGACGACTTCTTCTATTTGAGGAATGCGAAATTCCACATAAAAGGTGTCATCAAGAGAAAATGAAGGCAGGTAATCCAGTTGCTCAAGAAGGTCTACTTCAGGGTCTCTTAGCACCACCCTAATAAAAGAGTTCATTATACTTGTGATGAGTTCTGGATCGGCTATTTCTACGAATTGCTTGATCTTTTCCGGGCCGAGACTGGAAATGATTCCCAACCATCTGGATACGGTTTGAGGGTCCAACATGTCTTTCTTCCAAAACTCCACATCGAGAATATAGAGAAGCTGTTTATGAGTGGTGAGAGCCAGAAGGCTCGGAGCGTTTTCTTCTCCCAGTTCCTTTACAGTAAAAAACATCTCCTCTTCGGAAATGTTCCTCACAAGATCCTCTGGTCGTGTGATGACTTGAACCAGTTCCTCGCGAGCACGAGAAGACAGATGTTTGAAAATTTCGACTTGCTTTCCCACGGGAAGATCGTCGATAATCTTAATATTAGAAATATCATAGATATCATCATATGTTTTCATGATACCAGTGTACCTGTCCTGAAACAGGAAATCAATAAGATGCGGACTGATTCATGGATCATAGTGGGATTAGGAAAATAAGACACATTGAGTTTTATTCAATTGAGGCTGTGAAGATATGATTGACTGAGGGGCCGACCCTAAAGTATGCTCGATAATAAGTAAGATAGCTTGCTTCAGACAATTTGCTGCAAGTGGTGCTTCGACAAGAATTTGGGGAAGAAAACTCGGGAGCCTTGAGGCGGCTGAAAAATTTTCGAACTAACGCTCACTAGTACAAAGGTCTCTCAGATAGGAGACGCGCGGCTTAATTTCGGCTTATTCATAACCTTATGGAAAGAAAGGAGTTGAACATGGCTGAGGAAGGAAGAGCGCTTCTTTATGAAAAGAAGTCCGTCATGAAAAGTGAAGACTGGTGGGCAGTCTGGCTTGGATGCTTCGTGTTTCTGCTGGGACTGGGACCAGTCTTTAACTTGGATTTGCTGGGGTGGGTGGTAAAAACCCCAGTCTGGATAGAATTTTCCAAATGCGTGGGGCCAATTTCCGATGGCTACAAGGGAATGTCGGGCTTAACCTCGAGCCTTCTCACGTTCATTTTCTTGTTAGCTATCACGACAGTCGGCATAGTTGGAATGGGTGGCAACGTCAAAAAGTACATCATAGGATTCACTATTATCTATTGGATCGTTTTCTTCTGCATGGTGTTCGGCAACAATGCCTACATTGCGGCGACACCAGACAAACGGGCGGCGTTCAAGATTGCATGGTCTTTGGGTTTAGGTGAGATG
>CAIXMD010000275.1 GCA_903920415.1 uncultured Desulfomonile sp. | reverse complement strand
GATGTCCATAGACGGGACTAGTAGACAAATGAAAAATTGGGCAAGCATTTAAGGGCTCAAAGCCGATGCTCATCTCATTGCACACCAAGCTCTGAGTAGTGGATATGGCCCTGCCTCATTTCAGTTACATGTTTTTTTTATCTCAATATAATTTAGTGGCTACACTACTGTAAGCTTGAATCAATGAGCATGGCCTCCACCGTACGACATACGAAGCGGTTTCGAATCTGAGGTACCGTTGACCATACTGCGGCACCGATCAGCAATCCCTTGGGCTGTAAGACCAAAATCTGCAAGAAGCTCTGCCCTTGTTCCGTGTTCCACAAAGGTGTCGGGGATTCCCAGTCGAGAAATCCTGACTCCATCGAGACCTTCGTCGCTGAGAAGCTCTAGAACAGCCCCGCCAAATCCACCAGCCAAAATCCCTTCCTCCACAGTGAGCACCTTTCTCACGGAGGATGCTTTTGAAATAATTAGATCTTTATCGAGCGGCTTCACAAAACGCGCGTCCATGACACCTACGCAGATCCCTTGCTCAGCCAAAATACGAGCTGCCTCAACTGACGGCCCAACCATTGAGCCTATAGCAATTACCAGGAGGTCTCCGCCATCCGCAAGCATTCTGGCCTTGGCGCAGGGGAGAATCACCGGGTCCTTTTTTAACTGTATTCCCACGCCTTGATCCCTAGGATAACGGATCGCACATGGTCTCTCCCATGTCAGGGCGCTCGCCAACATGTCTGCGAGTTGGTCTTCGTCCGAAGGGGCCATCATGATTAGGTTGGGAATATTTCTGGCGAAAGCGATATCAAAGACGCCATGATGCGTGGGACCATCTTCTCCCACAACCCCTGCGCGGTCCAGAGCAAAGACTACCGGGAAGTTCTGCATGCACACATCATGGACAAGATGGTCGTATCCTCGCTGCATGAACGTAGAGTAGATCGCCACAACAGGTTTGTAACCTTCCCTGGCCAATCCCGCAGCAAAGATCACTCCGTGCTGTTCAGCTATTCCGACGTCAAAGAAACGATTTGGGAATAGGCGAGCGAACTCGGCAAGTCCAGTGCCGTACTCCATAGCAGCCGTAATGGCAACGATTTTAGGGTCTTTAATGGCCAGTCTCACGAGAGTTTTTCCGAAAACAGTTGTGTAAGTGGGAGGTCCTTCAACGATTTGTCCTTTACCGGAATCAATTTCAAAAGGTCCGACGCCGTGAAAACGGCTGGGGTTTTCCTCGGCCTTGCAATATCCCTTGCCTTTGCAGGTAATGACGTGAACCAGCACCGGCTCGTGAAATCGCTTAACATTGTTGAAGGTGTCGATTAAGTGCTTGATTTGATGTCCGTCAATCGGGCCGACATAGTTGAATCCAAGGTCCTCGAAAAGGCGCCCTGGGGTAATAAACCCCTTCATTGCATCCTCAAACTGCTTGGCCAACGCGTACATGGAGCGCCCCATAATTCCCGGCACGTTTTTGAGTATATTCTTAACATCCTTGCGGAAGCGAGTGACAAGTTGGCCTGTCATGATGCGGTTAAGGTAGGCTGCAATGGCCCCAACGTTCGGAGAGATGGACATTTCATTGTCGTTGAGTATAATGATAAGATCTTTTTTGGCCGCACCAGCCTGATTCAGGCCCTCGTACGATACCCCGCAGGTTAACGAACCATCCCCCACCACTGCGATTACCTTGTGTTTACTGCCACTGAAGCATCTGGCCTGGGCCAACCCTGCTGCGACACTGATGGCGTTTCCTGCATGCCCCATATCGAATATGTCGTAATCGCTTTCAGCCCTTTTAGGAAAACCCGAGATTCCTCCCTTAGTGCGTAGTGTTCCAAAAACGTCTTTTCTGCCTGTGAGGATCTTATAAGCGTAAGCCTGGTGCCCTACATCAAAAACAATCCGGTCGTCTGGAGGCGAAAACACTTTAAGAATTGCCACGGTCAGTTCAACAACGCCCAAGCTGGAAGCCAGGTGTCCTCCCCTTTTTGAAACGGTGTCAACAATCAGGTCTCGGGTCTCTGCCGCCAACCGCTTCAATAACTCTACCGATAAATCCTTGAGATCGTTAGGATTTTGTATCCTTCCCAAAATGGATTCTTGGTTGTTACTCGTTGGAAAGTTGTCCATGTGATAACTCGATAATCAGTTTATCCGTTGTCCGATATACTTGCCGATTTTCGACAGTATAGCGGCTTTTTCTCCCAAAGGACTAATCGCTTCAAGGGCTATACTTAAGTGTTTCTGAATCATCTCCCGAGCAATTTCTATCCCCAAGAGCCCAGGAAACGTGGCTTTTCCCCTTTGCTGATCTTTTCTCACTGCTTTGCCGAGCTTATTAGGATCTCCCTCAATATCTAGGAGGTCGTCTCTAATTTGGAATGCCTTACCTAGGTTTTCACCGTAGCACCCAAGAATTTCAATCTCCTCCACAGATCCTCCAGCCAGTAGCGCCCCGCAGGTCAGAGATGCGCGGATTAAGGCAGCGGTTTTGCTAGAAACTATACAGTCGACCGTTTCAGCGTCAACCGGTTTCCCTTCACTGGATATGTCCAGGAATTGGCCTTTTATAAGGCGCCTAAAACCGGATGCGTAAGCCAGTTCATATATAACACCCAATAACTGTTCGGCGCGACAAGCCCTCGCAGCCGTCGGGGAGGAAATTGCTTCAAAAGCAAAGGTTAGAAGGGCATCTCCCGCAAGAATGGCAACGGCTTCGCCGAAAACCTTATGCAATGTCGGTTTTCCCCGACGCAGGTCATCATCGTCCATGGCCGGCAAATCATCGTGAATAAGAGAATAAGTGTGGACACATTCAAGTGCCGCTGTAAGAATCATTACACTCTTGTAACTGCCACCTACAACCTCAGCCGCCTCCATAGCCAGTATAGGCCGGATCCTCTTTCCACCGGCGAAAATGCTGTATCGCATGGCACGATGCAACAGTGAAGGCTCATTATCGGCTTGTGGGAGCATTTCGTCAAGGACTCTATCAACCAATTGACGTTTATCAGCAAGATATGAATCTATGTCCACTATGAAATTACCTACTCTTCGCCCCGATTGAACGGGACCCTCTCCATGGTTTTGAGCAGTTCTTCCACCTGGCCTTCTGCGCGGTTCAAAATACCGAATAGAAGCCTGGACAAGTTGATTCCTTCCTCAAATAGCTTAAGGCTCTCTTCCAAACCCAGTCCTCCTTCCTCCATTTTCTCAACAATAGAACGTAGTTTTTCCAGGTACTCTTCAAACCTGTCCGGGCCATCCTCTTTCTCAACTTTTTTTGGCGTCATATTCTCTATCTCTCAATAACTGATCAAAACAAGGTCAGGTTTCAATCCTAGGAAAAAAATTTGCGGCGAGCAGCTATTTGTTCTTGTCTTCAGCTATCAATTCGCTCAGTTCTCTCTTTGCCGCAATAGAACCAGGATCAATGTTGACCGCCTTTAAGAAACTTTTTACAGCAATATCATTACGCATGAAAAACTTTTTTTGTATATACCCCTCAAGATAGTACCCCTCTGCCAACTTTTGAGGGAGAACCTCTGCAAGCCTTTCCATCAACTTGTTAGCAGCCTGGACATCTTCAAGAGCGCTCTTAACGTAATAAGCAGGGAAACCCTGGTAGAGACGACCCTTGATTTTCGTCTGAGCAAGATCAAAAAGGACGTCGGAGTACGTTCCTGAATGCTTCATTCCTGAGGTATCAAGTAAATCTCTCGCCTCCTCTAAAAGGTCCAGGGCCTCCAGATAATGTTTCTTCACCACGAGAGTTTGGCCCGCTTTCAACAATTCCTCGGCCTGGACCTCAGGCGCATCTGCCGCCAGGGCCTGCAACTGCAGAAGAAAGAAAACAG
>CAIXMD010000274.1 GCA_903920415.1 uncultured Desulfomonile sp. | reverse complement strand
GAAGCTATCTGTTGCCCCTTTGTCCGATTGAGCTTTTGAATTTGGATTAGACGCTCCTGGGAGCACGTCGGTATATCCGGGCATGAGTCTATACTCTTTGACGCATTCAAGGTGGGGCAGGACTCTTGTTGACGCTGTAAAGGCAAGACCTTCCATGGAGGGTTGCGGAATGGATGTCTATCAGACGGCTCTTAATAACGGTTTTTTCATACATCCTCTTCACGAGCGAACCGAAACAACAAATGAGTACAGCCTGATGATGGTTGACTAGGGGGTTGATACAAGCCTGTTTACAGTTGGCTTATAAATCATAGCCACCTCATTGCGCCGCTGAATTCCAACGTTAGGATACGGAGGCCTTATAGAGTGCGGACTGAGCATCATAGAGGAGAACACGACAGTGAAATCAACATGCGAAAGATGCAGGTTTAGGAACTACGCGGAGCGAAACCCGAATACACTACTCGCCCGGATTTGGCGATGGCACACCGGGTGGTGTCCTGGCTGGAAAGCCTACCAAAGAGAATTGGCTGAGAAAGGTAACGCCAAGACAACCTAACCACTCAATGCAGCGGAGCGGAAGGCCGCTCCGCTGCATCTAGGCCGTCGTAGCTGGACACAAGAACTTACAAAGGCCATCGGTCGAGCGGACACCGGCAACGGGTGGCCAGAGGCTCGAAAATGAGGTACGAAATAAAAAGGCTCTCGATTTTTCTTAAAATTAAGTGCAGGTCTTGCTCGGCGTTGATGCAGATCCGATCAGTCCGGCGTTGTCTACTTTGATTTGAGTTGTCCCGCGTCGTCAACCAAACCCGTGAAATTGACTACCGGCACGCCCGACAACGTCTGAGTGGTGAAAACCATTCTTTTGTCCCCGCGGACAATCAGCACTCCCTCCCATCTGGTATCATCGGCCGGACCAAGCACGACCTCATCGTCGGGTCGAGGAGGATCTGCGATCAAATCCCGACCCTGGGAGTGGCGGATGGGAACGCTTGTCCCACCCAGCACATGCAAGAGCGTAGGCAATATATCGTAGTGAACGGTGGCTGATGTGATTGTACCTGGTTTTATTCCATTGCCTGCCATAATGCACGGGACCCGGAGTTGAACTTCAGACATTCGAGTTGCATGCTTGAAAACCCCATCTTCCCCCATAGATTCACCATGGTCGCTCGTTATTATTACTACGTTCTTTTTCAAATCTATTGATCTCAGCACGCTCATCAACTCATGCTCTAGAAATAAAAGTGAATTTGCGTACCTATTAGAATGGCTCTGAAGCTGAGTCCTCACACTTAGAAACTGCCAAAGATCCTGTGACTCTTTGAAAATATCGAATTCCTGCGGAAAGGCGTACTGGTACATCGAAGAGACGAGATAACAGAAAACAAACTGGGGTTGATTCTGAGACGTGTTGATTATGCTCTTCAACCTGGCCAGCTTGCGACTATCCTGATCCGGCCAACCCTGCTTTTCATGCCAGTTAAATTCACCCACAACAGAGACTTGGTCGCAGGACACACTGTTGATAAACTCGTCCAAACGCCGAAACCCTCTCGTTTCTCCCGCGGTGACAAAGGTAATCTCATAACCTGATTTCCGGAGAGACTCGAAAAACTGAGCCGGTATCTTGCGTTGCAAGGTTTGATCGTATCCAATGGGACACCTGCCGTATAACAATGAAAACAGTCCCAAGTGAGAACAGTTTGAACCGGAATAATGTCG
>CAIXMD010000273.1 GCA_903920415.1 uncultured Desulfomonile sp. | reverse complement strand
CCTAGCGTTTTCTCATATTTCTCAAGTTCCTGAAGCATTGGAGTGACTTCCTCTGTGGTTACACGGTTGAGAACGTTGCTTGCATACAGAAGCTCAAGCCTCTTTAGTGAAAGATCCGTGGATTCGGTTTTGCTGATCTCTTTTAGGCGCTCCACGGCCTGATTGAAGAGCTGCGTATAGCAACCTTTACCGTCATCAGGATTGAAGCCAACATTTACCCTGGTGTCACAACTGTCCGGTTTACTCTCCAATGATAACGGGATGTTATTGAGCTGGAGAGCCAATTGCATTTGCATTCAAAATGGGCTGTCGTGTTATTTCAAGATGTTACCCTCCAAAAGCTAAGGTGAGTTGGTGCTCAATGTTGATGGTGTATGTTTGGTGTGGTTTCTCATACAAAACCATCGCTAAACGGATTTTCGCCATTATATTGGTCCTTATCCTTATGAGAAGGTTCGTTAATGAAAACCGAGAGTTGGATATGAATTTCAGGTATGCAAGCATCAAGTAAACACAAAGAGCAGACCATATCTGAATCCTCACAGCGTTTTCACTGGTACCGAAGAAGCTCTTGACCTTGAGGTTCTGCTTGATCCATTTGAAAAAGAGTTCTATGTCCCACCTCGCCTTGTAGATGTCTGCAATTTCTTTAGCACTAAGATGGAAAATATTGGTCAGGAACTCGTAAGCTTTCCCGGTTTTCGGGTCGACATACCTGACTCTTCTGAGTTCAATGGGAATGCTGTCCGCTTTAGCTCCAGTAATCCTGATCGTCCAGTCAGAGGTCACTCCAGAATTCCCCTCCACCTTATGCCGCTTAATTATCTGATAATTAATGTTCTTTTTCAGGCGTGTCACCCACCAGATGTCCTGGCAAGTAAGTCGGTGAAGCCAGCAGTAATCGATGTACCCCCTGTCCACTACTACTATGCTGTCCGGTTCAAAGCGCAAGGAACGAGCCGTCTTAATATCCGATTTCTTGCCATTTGTAATCACTGCTGCACTCGGCAAATGCCCCCGGTGATCGATCATCAGATGAATCTTCAAGGCCCCTTTGCGCGTCCTGAACTTCGCCCATTTGAAAAGTGACAGACAAAGAGAAACGGTGGTGGAATCCAGTGAGTACAGCGGATTCTTGAACTTGAAGCCATGGCCGGGAGCAACGGAGTTCACCCTCTTTACAAGTGAATTGAACATCTGTTCGAAGATGATCGCCGGGCGTTTCTCATTAGCGTCGGCTATGGTGGAGCGAGAAAAGCTGTCCAGGCCCAAGTGATACAAGGAATTGGGCATTGACCCAAGGGCCAGTTCGAGATCTCTGAGGCTGGCAGTCCCGCTTAACTGAGCATAGATGTGACAAACAAACAACTGCCAGCAAGACAACGTGCGCACACGGTGATCTCCCCGATGCTCTTGGACAAACCTTTCGAACTCAGACTTGGGAAGATGCCGCAGCACCTGATTCAAAATTGTGCTACAATGAGCCATGACTTGGACCTCCTTGGTTCTTTTCATATAGGAACTGTGGGAAAGAAGGTCCAAGTCATACAGGAAACTACTGCAGGTTGCCAGTCATTATGACCATTTCTCAAAATCATGTCCCAAAATCCGACTTGACCACCAAGGCCTGTGATAGAGCCGCTGGCCACCATCACCACAGACTCAACCGGACTTTTGTG
>CAIXMD010000272.1 GCA_903920415.1 uncultured Desulfomonile sp. | reverse complement strand
TTTCAGTTGGACCTTTCTTGTGTGTAATGCGTTTTAGCTTTTCCCGAGTAAAGGCAGAGGTCACATGATTGACAACTCAATAAACCTTGTTATCGGAGGAGAAGCTGGACAGGGATTAGTAACTCTCGGCCAAATCTTGGCCAAAGCCCTCGTCCGTGAAGGCTATTCAATTGTTGTCACACAAAGCTACCAGTCGAGAATCCGCGCTGGCCACAATACCTACACTATCCGTGTGTCTCATGAAGAAATCTGCGCTCCCAAAGAACGGATAGAAGTGCTTGTAGCTCTCGATGAAGAGACGGTTCTCTTACATGAAAAGGAACTCTCTCCAGAGGGCATTATTATAGTGGACGAAGCCTCGAAAATATCTGGTGGCTCGCGTTTGCAAGTTCCCTTAAGGAAACTGGGGTCCGGAAAATTCTATAATGTAGCGGCTCTGGGAGTCATTGGCGGTTTGCTTGGCATTGAGCAGGAATGCATCGGCCGCACGTTGGATGACTTTTTTGGCCGACATGACAAGACCTTGATCGACAATAACCGAATTGCCTTGGCCAAAGGTTTCGAATGGATGTCCGCCCACCCTGAGGCTGTCCGCAAATTGCCCCCCGTCCGGATTTCGAGACCACACCTTGCCATGGACGGCAATGAAGCCATCGCCTTGGGAGCCATGTCTGCCGGTTTGAAATTCTTCGCATTTTACCCTATGACACCTGCAACATCCATCGCAGTTAATCTTGCCGCATGTGCTGAAAGAATGGGACTCATCGTCGAACAGGCAGAAGACGAGATAGCAGCCATCAACATGGCCATAGGGGCTTCTTTTGCAGGAGCGCCGAGCATGGTGGCCACGTCAGGGGGCGGTTTCGCCCTGATGACCGAAGCGGTAAGCCTTGCCGGAATGACCGAAACACCGGTGGTAATCGTTGTTTCTCAACGGCCGGGACCATCAACGGGCTTGCCTACCCGTACAGAACAAGGCGACCTGGAATTCGTCCTGCATGCAGGTCACGGCGAATTCCCAAGGGCCATTTTTGCTCCTGGAACTGTGGAGGATTGTTTTCATCTCACCCGCAAAGCCTTTGAAATTGCCGAAGATTCCCACGGCCCTGTATTTCTCCTCACAGATCAATTTCTGGCGGATTCCTACCGCTCCGTAGATCCGTTCAAACTTGAAGAATTGTCGCAGGTTAATACTTGTACCGCTTCAGTTATGCCGGAAGGCATATATAAGACCTATGCCATTACGGACAGTGGTGTGTCTCCAAGACTTTTCCCGGGCATTTCAAGCGGCTGCGTCCATGCAAGGAGATCAGAGCAGCTTGTCGTCGCTGACAGCGACGAACACTCAGAAGACGGACATTTGACGGAAGATCTTGCCGTTAGAAAGATTATGGTCGAGAAACGGCTCAGAAAACTGGAAGTTATCAGGAAACAGGTCGTGCCTCCGGAACTCACGGGGGATGATCAAGCTGATCTCATGCTTGTTTGCTGGGGTTCTACCAAAGGGGCCGTCCTGGAAGCAGCATCCAGATTGCCGGCCCAAGGAAACAACGTTGCAACGCTGCACCTGTCACAGGTCTGGCCCCTTGTTCCGGAACTGCTGCTGAAACATCTGGAAACTGCCCGCCGAGTGGTGTGCGTAGAGAGTAATGCAACCGGTCAATTGGCTCGATTAATCCGCCGGGAGACAGGATTCAGCATCGAAAGGCGAATACTTCGATATGACGGATTGCCGATAACACCTGAGTTTATTTTGCGAGAACTCGAGGTATCTTGAGGAAATGATATGACATGGTAGCTATCGAGAACTACGGGAATTACGAGACCGCCTGGTGTCCCGGCTGTGGAAACCATTCCATTCTGGTCGCAGTAAAGAATGCGCTTGTGTCGCTTGAACTGGAGCCTTCTCAGGTCTTGTTCGTATCCGGGATCGGGCAGGCGGCAAAGGCTCCACACTATTTGAACGCAAACGTTTTCAACGGGCTGCATGGGCGAGCCTTGCCCGTGGCCACTGGGGCCAAATTGTCCAACACAAGCCTCACTGTAATTGTGGAAAGCGGAGAGGGATGTTCGTACGGTGAAGGGGGAAATCATTTCCTCGCTGCCATCCGCCGGAATATTGATATTACTATGATTGTTCATGACAATCAGGTGTATGGCTTGACAAAGGGACAGTCCAGTCCCACATCAATGGAAGGTTTTGTCACCAAGACCCAGCCGACAGGTGTTGTTTCTTCTCCATTCAATCCGATTGCTGTAGCAGTCACCATGAAAGCAGGGTTTGTGGCAAGAGGATTTTCGGGCCGTATTGATCATTTGTCAGGGTTGATCCAGAAAGGGATCAATCACAAGGGTTTCTCGCTCATAGACGTGCTTCAGCCCTGCGTATCCTTCAACAAAGTCAACACCTTTGCATGGTACAATCAGCGCTGCTACGAACTACCTACCGATTACAATTCATTCGACTGGGCTGAGGCCATTTCAGCTTCTCAAGAGTTCGGAGAGAGGATTCCAATAGGTGTTATCTACCAGAATGATCGATCGCCCTTCGAGGACCACTTTGCGGTATTGGGAAAAGGCCCTTTAGCCATGCAGGATGTGAATCTGGAAGCGCTCAAAGACATCATGAATTCCTACTATTAGTCGTGCCTTTAGAGTTAGTTGAGAGAAGACCGATTGTCAGAAAATGAAAAGGAGAGGAGAAATGGACAGAGCACAGGCTAGTGAACTCCTGAGCAACCACCTCAGACTCAAGACACAACCCGT
>CAIXMD010000271.1 GCA_903920415.1 uncultured Desulfomonile sp. | reverse complement strand
GCTTGAGGATGAAGTATGTATTCCAACATAAGGATCAGGGATGCATTTTCATTCCATGTTTCCTATAGCCACCATTCGAATTTTTCCCCCATATCCCAATGCCTTGTAGACGCTACCTCTTTTTTGTGCATTGATTGGCCTTCAACCTTCTTACGTTTCTCTCCCTTGATACTGGGAACGGAAGCTGTGCACAAGATATTCAAAAGTCTATGCGATACCCACTTGAATGGAGCCATTCCGATAAAACTTTTTTTCTTATGTATGAACAAAATAATTTTCTTTTTTCTTGTTCCTTGTCTCCTTACCGCATGTGCCGTGAAGACTCCCATCAGTGACGTTGACCTTACAACTCTTCTGGAAGACATGGAGAAGAAAGCCTACGTCATCAGACAGTTTAGAGCTGAATTCGTCAAGACACGCCTCTCTGAAGCCTTTGATCGGCGCCTCAGTGTCAAAGGGACTCTGGTATTTCAAAAACCCGGCAGATTTAGGCTCTTGCTTACTGGCGATGTAAACGTGGAAGTCTTGTCGGATGGTGATTACATAAGATTAATCCACGACAATAAAGATGAAGAAACCTACCGTCTGAGGGGAGACAGAGATCTATCCAGATTCGCAGACCCTCTGATGCTTCTCATCAACAGCATTGGAGATGGTGGCCTACGAAAATTCATATTGGTGAATAATGCTACTCAAGACAATACGCTGATGCTAGAAGTTTTTCTCGGAAATGAAAACCATTTTGAGAGAACTGAACGGATTTTCTTATGGTTTTCTGTTTTGGGAGAGATAAGAAAGATCAAAATCCTTTTCAAGAACGGCAATTCTGATGAAACGGTTTTCGAGTCGTGGGCGATGCTGGCCGAAAATGATCCCGAGATTCAGGAACTCGATGGGAAGTTGAAGAAAATTGCTGAACCATTCGATTCAGGTCCCTAGAAAAATATTGCACAAAATTATTCTCGGTTTCTGTTCAATTTGTGAGCTTAAGTCTTACCGACTGCTTTGATCGAGTCTTCCAATACCACGACAGCATGCCGGCCAACGTTATGGGAACCGCAAGGATAACTATGATCAGTGTAGTTAATCCTACGATCACTATCAGGGGAATCATAGCTGCGAGGAACCACACTGTTCTGATTTTTTCTGGTGAGACCCCCCCCCAGCCTACCTTCTCCATGAGATTTCCTTTGCAGTGCCACTAGTCGGAACGCTGTTCGAATTGATACCCCGATTACCTCAGAAAGAATTATAAGTTCAAAGAATCATGGAACGTCGAGACGGATGGTACCGGTGAACCATCGCACTGCGAGCTTGGCCAGACGCCGGGCCATGATCGGATCTACAGATGCCACTGCCCCGATTGTCCCGTCATCACTTCTTGCTATAACCAATCCTGGTCCGAATGTCTTCACCTCACCTGCTCTCTTCAATCTTATAGTGCAGCCGTTCGCAAACGCAACTGATTCCCGATCCCGTTCTTCAACCGCCATGGCAATACGCTCAACAAGCCCGAGCAATAAATGTCTGTCGGGGTTTGAAATACCATGTTCTAAAAAAAGTTCCGGTGATCGTCCCTCTTCGATTCGAATTACAAGCTGAAGATCCATTGAAAAAAGTGGCAGCGAATCTGAAGGATCTAAAAAGAGCTTCATCCTTGATGTACCCTCGTTTCCTGGCACGAAATTGCCACCTTATGAACCTAGGTTTTCTGGTATTATGCCTCCCAAGGCCATCTGCCGGCGCCTGAATTCCGCAAGCAAAATAGTCGCGGCATGTGACACATTAAGTGATCCGATCTTTCCCGCCATGGGTATTGAAACACTGCCATCGCATTTTTCCTTTACGAGACGCCTGATACCTTTGCCTTCGGAACCCAGAACAAATGCAATACTTGAGTGCAGATCCAATGAATAAAGAGTATCTACCGAAGTGGAATTCGCCGCATAGACCCAGTAGCCTGCTTCCTTGATTTGTTCAATGGCTCGAACCAAATTCACCACCCTTGCCGTAGCAATGTGGGCTGTGGCTCCGGCTGAGGCCTTCTCAACAACTGGAGTAATTTGGGCGGCGTGGTCTCTGGTAAGAATTACTGCCGATGCTCCAAAACATTCAGCGCTCCTCAAGATGCTCCCCAAGTTAACCGGGTCCTGAATTTCGTCCAAGAGGAGGAGAAACCCGGGCCGATGAGCCCAGCGCGTGAGGATATCAGAAAAATCGGCGTAAGG
>CAIXMD010000270.1 GCA_903920415.1 uncultured Desulfomonile sp. | reverse complement strand
TTCTCCAGCCTTCCTCAATAGCGGAGATACAAGCCTGTCTTCGTGGTGAACCAGATCGTAACCGAAGCGTCCTCCAACGCAAAGAGTTCCTTTGTTGTGTGAGGCTGGATCAGTTGTGATTCTGAAGATCCGGTCGTCTTTCACATTCATTTCCATGCGGCATCCGGCAGAACACAACGGGCAAACTGTCGGAGTCTTTCTCAATTCCCACGAGCGTATCGAGGTTTTGGACTCCTTATAGGACATGGCGCCCGTCGGGCAAGCCTCGACACATTCCCCACAAAAGTCACAGTTCAGGACACCACCGTCCCGAGTATTGATATGAGCGCTGTATCCCAAATCTTCCAGGGCGAGTGCTCCGGCGCCTATCACTTCGTGACAGACCTTTACACATCTGAGGCAAGTTATACACAGATTCGGATTATATTGGATCAGAGGCCAGTTCCTGATTGTCGGGCTGTTGCGCCGCTCCATGATATAGGCCGAACCTCCGATTCCGAGCCGGTATGTGAGGGTCTGAATCTCGCATTCTCCGGCTGCAGGGCAAACAGGGCATTCCAAAGGATGGTCCATGAGCACGAGTTTCATTACTTGTTCTCGGATGCTCCTAAGCCTCGGAGTGTCGGAATGAACCCGCATCCCATCAGCGGCAATGGTGTTACATGATGTAACGGGGCGCTGTATGCCTTCTATCTCCACCACACACATGCGACAGGAATCCGAGGGGCTCGTTTTGGGGTAATAACAAAGGGTGGGGATCCAGATTCCGGCTTTCGTAGCTGCTTCGAGGATTGTCATCCCCTCGTCGGCAGTTACCTCAAGGTCATCGATAGTAAGAAGAGGCATTTTCCCGTCCTTATTTGTTGCAAATGAATTGTCGTCCAGGAGGTGGCTCGTCTCCGGAAATCCGGCAAATGCTCAAGACTCTTCCGTATCCACCGCAGCCAAGATGAGGTGAAAACATCTCAGGCAACGGCTTGCTTCGATAAAGGAACTCCGTTGGGTGAGCCCGGAATCAACTTCTCGAAAACTAGATATCCTGTCCCGGGCGTCGAGTTTTGTTTTCGTGACCCGTCCCCCTTCTCGTACCGGTGTCCTCGCGGTAACGAGGACTCCGTGATCCTTTTCAATGTTGGCCACCAAATCTTCCATCCATTGACTCTCAGAAGGAACGCATTTTCCGTAGGCAGCATATTCATGGATCATTCTTGCGGCCCGCTTACCACCCGCGAGGGCATGAACTACCGTGAGCGGACCGCTGACAGCGTCTCCAGCAGCAAACACACCCGGCCGCGACGTCATCATCGTCACGGGGTCTACCCTGATGGTACCCCAGCGCGTGATTTCTATCCGATCGTCAGGAGCAAGGAATTCGATATCGGATTTTTGGCCGATAGCCGGGATGAGCGTGTCGGCTTCCAGTTCTAATTCAGATCCTGATACCGGCACCGGCCTCCTCCTCCCCGACTTGTCGGATTCCCCCAGTTCCATCCGAATACATTTCAGCCCTGTCATTTTTCGGTCCAGTTCCATGATTTCCACAGGCTGCGTGAGAAAATGAAAAATTATTCCCTCTTCCATTGCGTCTTCAACTTCTTCCGGATCTGCAGGCATTTCCGCTTCTGTCCTACGGTAGACTATGGAAACCTTTGCCGAGCCCATTCTAACGCACGTCCTTGCACAGTCGATGGCTGTATTACCCCCTCCGACTACAACGACGTTTTCGCCGACGTGGAGTTCCTTGCCAAGGTTTATGTCTCTCAGAAGATCTATGCCACCGCTGAATACCCCATCAAACCCGTCGTGCTCGCCCTTGAGTCCGAGAGGTATGGATTTGTGACTTCCAATACCCAGAAATATCGCTCGGAAACCTTCAGTGAACAGGTCTTGGATCTTGAAATCCACTCCCAGTCTTGATCCTTGCCTTATGGTTACTCCCAGATCGCAAATAATACCTATTTCTCTCTGGAGAACATCCCTGGGCTGGCGATACGGTGGTATTCCAACCGCGACCATACCCCCGGTCGTAGGGAACCCTTCAAAAATGGTCACAGGATGCCCGAGCCGGTTTAGATAGAATGCAGCAGCTAATCCGGCCGGGCCTGCTCCAATTACGGCTATGGGAGCACCGGGCAGTTCAAGCTTTTCAAGGGGCGGTTGCAAATGGTGGATCATCTCATAATCAGCAGCAACTCTCTTGAGTGTTTTTATTGGTATGGCCACATCACCCATATTGGCAACGCTGCAAGCCTTTTCGCACGGCGCGGGACAGATTCGGCCGGTGATTCCCGGTAGAGGCATTTCCTGGCGTATTATCTCGAGGGACTCGGAGTATCGTAGTTCCTGCAACATTTCTATGTAAGCCGGTATATTGATCCGGCACGGGCAGGCATTCATGCAGGGGGCTGAAATAGTTCCCAGGTAACGGATGGAATCTGGGGCAACCCCGTACTTGAGAGCTTTCAAAAAATGTTCCCTAAAATGAGTGAGGCCATCTTTGAGCAACTCCCCGGCACTTTGACAAACAGAACACTTAGCCGCATCGTTGAGGACATCGGCCATACCGGCCAGAAGATCCAGATCCGATTCTTCTCCTTCACCTCGCATGATGCGCTCAAGGGTAACGAGTATCAGCTTGGATCCTTTTATACCGGTGATACACTTCCCACAGCAGTATTTGTCCTGAATCCGACTGACGTATTGTTGTATCATCCGAACAAAATTGAACTCTTCTTTGAACTGCAAGAAACCCTTCCCGCTCATTACAGCTACGACATTTTCGGGAAAACTTTTTTCGGAGGGGAAATCGTCCGACCGGTTGCATTCAGTGACGTTCTCTCCTGTTCGTCGGTTCCTGAAGATGTTTCCCCAGCGTCCAAAAATGATTGAGTTCATTTGGTCCTCCGATTCGACAGAAGCTCGTGGTGAATTCTCTAGTGAATAGTTTAAGAGTCCCGTCCAAACTGATGAGTGTCGACGAGAAAACCTTGGCCTAAAGATATGTTACGGATGTTGCTTGCGGATAGTGATCGACTGACTAGAGTATATTCCAACATTCTTTACAACAGAAGGCAAGAAAAAATAGAGGCGCATTCAATAAATTAATCAGCCGAAATCGTCGTATAAGCTTAATCGATTGAAATTTAGTAACTGTCGGGGGTTCAACCCGGTCGCTTTGGCCTTTCTTGACTTTCCAACACCACGCTGTTAGATTTTCACCAAAATGACAAGCTATTTTCTGCATTAACTACTTGTATCTCATAGGTATTTTTTAGGAGTTGCCGTAGTGTGGCCGGTGAAAACATGATGAGTGACGGTAAGACCCACGAAACAGACCAGGTAGTTCTTATTGATTCCCATGCCCACCTCGAACTCTCACCACTGGTCGATGATATTGTACAGGTAATTGCGCGTGCTTCCAGGGCCGGAGTTGCTGCAATAGTAACTGTGGGGGTGGACCTGGAAGACGTCAAGCTGGCACTGGACATAGCCGATCGATTTGACCAGGTGTACGC
>CAIXMD010000269.1 GCA_903920415.1 uncultured Desulfomonile sp. | reverse complement strand
TGAACAACCGCTTTTTCATTGTGGCAAACCAAGCAACTTATAGTGAGCTGTCGTACCGAAGCCTTGTCGTTTCTCAAAATTGCATCGGCAATCTCCGCTGCGACCTTGTCGGTAGCGTATTTGAACTGCGGGAGGTGGCACTTGAAGCAGGGAAAGTTCCTCTTAGTTCCCTTTTCTCCAGGCTTTACAGCCAGTACCCCGTTCTTGAGATATTTGGTCATGAATATCTCGTCATCCAGTCCCATGAGAGGCCTCGCATGGTGAGACTTCTCCCACTGCTCATAAATCTTCTCGTGGCATTCCTTGCAGCCGGATGAATCGAACAGAGTTATCAATTCATTCAATGTGGAAACCTTTTCAGTGCTTTCGCATCGGGCAGTGACGCCGTCGAAAAATAGGAAAAAAATTATTGAGAAGATAACAGCCCATTTCAAAGCAAGATTCCAGGGCCGAAGCAACATCAAAGTCTTATCAGGCATGATCTCCTGCGCGAATCCTTGTGAGATCGTCTTGTGACATCTTGGTGGCTGTTCCTGCTACAGGCCGATTCCCAGGCTGGGGAGTATAGCTCCCAAACCAATGTAAAGACCTACGCCCGCGAGAAGCGCTCCGGCAGCTCGCTTAACCAGGCGATTCGTTGAGTGCATTCGGGTAGAACCGATAAGATGCTTGGCTGCTCCCGCCGAGGTACCAACGGCCAGAATCAACAGACTGTGACCAACTCCGTAGCAAAGCATCATGATTCCGCCGAAGAAAGCACCCTTCAGTGGGATGACGCTCACAATGAGGATGAGAGCCGGCCCTGTACACGGAAGTGAAACAAGTCCGAACATGAAGCCGAACAAAGCAGCCCCGAGGAATCCGGTATACTTGGGCAGCTTGTCCTGTGAGATGGGGAGTTGTAAGTGGAAAATATCCATGAAATGCAGCCCCAACAGAATACAAATTACAGCCACAAAGTAGACCATGTACTCGGATTGCAGGAATGGGGCAGCCGCCAAACCGACGGTGAACAGAATGGCCAGTTCCACGCTGAAACCGAGAATAAAGACCAACGTGAAGAGAAATGACTTCCAAGCAGTCATCTCTTCGTCCATTCCCCCGATAAACCCTATCAGCAGCGGGACCATGACAAGGACACAGGGATTCATGGCGGTCAATGCCCCGCCTACAAACGATCCGCCGGCTGCCAGCCAGATGCTCCCGGAAGACACCCACTGTTGAACGACTGCAAATAAAGACTCCATTCCGTTTCTCCTCGGCTCAGTTTTTAACCTTTGCCAATTTTCTGATGCAAGGTCCTGTCTGTGTTGGTGATAGTTTGGTTTTATAAGCCAATGAATCGCTCATACAAAGGATTCTCGACTCAAAAGCTCACCCGAAAGCTCCTTCGCATTGACCCCTATCGGGCACCTCCACCAGGGTAGCCGGGAATCGGTGGAGGCAGAACGGCCTGCGGAGCCGGACTGGGAGGTGCTCCCTGCGCAGGAGTTGAAGCAATCCCCATCTTTGAGAATACCATTGCTATCTGTTCCCGTTCGAGCGTGCCCTCGTTTCTGAAAAATTCTTTTCCATCAGGCATAAGGAAGACCTGTGTCGGCATCATCCTGATCCTGAAATCTCTCACCAGGTCCTTGTTTGCATCCATGTCCACCGTCATTACGAGAGCCTTACCATAGTAGGCTCTGTTCATGTCATCCAGGATCGGCTTCATATATTTGCACGGAATGCACCATCCCCTGCCGAATTCAAGAAGGACAGGCATTCTCTGGGTCATGAGAGCTTGAAGATTTATCTTGGGTTCCGTGGCGTGAGTGTGGGAAATAAGTCCTGAAACACCTAGTATGATGGCGCAAATAATGAACAGATTCATTCTCCTTCGCATTGACAAAAGACCTCCATTTATTTTCTTACTTATAAAGAATTGCCCTCAAGCTGACATCCACTTTATAATGTCGGCCTCT
>CAIXMD010000268.1 GCA_903920415.1 uncultured Desulfomonile sp. | reverse complement strand
GACGTAGTTGATGATGGCATTATGAAGAACGCCTTTAGAGAAATTGATACATCCGGTGAAGAAGTGGGCCTCGGCTGGGTCTCCATTGATGATTTTACGGACAACCAGTTCAAGGGTACTTCCTACCTACGCGGCAATTACGTGGCTCTTTCTATACGCGTTGACACCGTAAAAGTTCCGCCGCGCATCTTGGAGGTTAATTTGAAAAAAGAGAGCAAGAAACTGCTCGAAGAATCGGGGACACAGCGGTTATCATCATCCCAGCGCAGGGAACTCAAAGATCGTCTCAAGGAAAAGCTCAAGAGCCAAGTTTTTCCATCCATACAGGTCTTTGACCTTATCTGGGACACGACCAAGAGTGTTGCCTACTTTGGGAGCCACTCAATCAAGGCTAGAGAACGCGTCGAGTACCAATTCAAGAAAACTTTCGAATTGACCTTGATTCCCTTGATACCTTACCTTCGAGCCGAAGAACTACTTTCAGAGAAATCTGACAGGCTGATCCTCGAAAAGCTTAAACCATCTTCTATGGTTCCATAAGGAAAACTGTTTATGGATTTTATTGACATACTACGGGAGAAAGCGTTTCTAGGCAGGGAGTTTCTCACCTGGTTATGGTTTAAATCCGATCAGTCGGGAGGCCGGGTAGAAATCCCAGGCAAGAAGGTTCTGGAGGTGTTCTTCCTGGACAGAATGACTCTTGATCTATCCGACACGGAGTCTCTTCAGACTGTCACGTTAAAGGGGGGCCAATCTGAACTCAGAGAAGGACTGGCCGCGCTGAAGGAAGGCAAGAAGATCGAAGAAGCCCGCATATCTATAAGGGCAACAGAAAACGACTTCACAATGGTACTCAAAGGTACCTGGTTCTCTTTCGGCTCTTTTCGAACCCCTCCAATATTGCCGGCGGATGGATCCGATGTTGACGACGGCGGCGAAGGTTCATTTCTGGAAAAGGCCTATCTCCTTGAGGAGGGATTGGAGAACATAGACGCACTGTTCGAGTACTTTGTAAAATTACGGATATCGGAGGAGTGGGAAAATATTGAGCTGCCGGCATTGAGGAAATGGATCGAGAATTCTCTTACGTGACAGGATGAAACAGTTCTAGGTCCAAGTCTTCTGGGGAGTCTTTTGAAGATTGACAATCTATTCCTGATCATCCACAATAAAAACTTAGCTTATCCGGGGCCGATGCGGCTCCGGAGAGCATATTTTCCCCGATAGCTCAATTGGCAGAGCGGGTGGCTGTTAACCACTAGGTTGTAGGTTCGAGTCCTACTCGGGGAGCCAACAAAAACTAAGTTATCCCGTTGCGTTACCAACTACGCGCAACGGGATTTTCTTTTTGAGTAATACGAGTGCGGGACTTTTGCGGGACTCATCACCGCAAACCTTGTTGGCAGAATCGATTAAAATTGTGCTATTGAGCGGAGGAGGCACATGAATGTGCGTTCAACTGATCGATCATTGAGGTGGAGACATGTGTCTAGACATAAATTGACAGATCTTCACATCTCCAGTTTGCCGAGCTATGTTACCAAGAAATCACGTTCACTGCATCGATGGTTTGATGACCTGCGTTGCCCTTCCTTTGACTGGCTCCAAGTCGAGATCACTTCCCACTGCAATGCTTCATGTGACTACTGTCCTCACTGTGGCTATCGAGACTGTTGGCAGGGCCAACATATGACGCTTGCGACATTTCATAACCTCCTGCCGGTATTTCGAAAGACTGCACTTGTTTATCTGCAAGGTTGGGGCGAACCCCTATTGCATCCGCACTTTTTCAAAATGGTGAGTTTAGCCAAGGAACGAGGCTGTAGGATAGGCATCACAAGCAACGGAACCCTTTGGGACTCTTACGTGTGCGAGCAGGTTGTGCAGCACGGTTTGGATATCGTCGCTTTTTCACTGGCCGGAACGAATGATCGACAGGATTCTATGAGGTGCGGAACTAGTTTTAAAAGCGTCCTTGAGAGCATTCGCTTGCTCGATTTGGCCAAGAAAAAGCTCGGCTCGACTCAGCCCGCTGTTCATATAGCATACATGGTCCTTCGCTCAGGTCTGGAGGAGGTAGCAACCCTTCCATTTCTCTTGGAAGGACTCGGGGTGACCCATGTGGTTCTCAGCACGCTGGACCTTGTTACGGATCCGAGACTGCTCGCCGAGACCCTTCAACCGAAGGATGAGAAAGAAGAGCACTACATCCGGTCGTACCTGAAGGACGCGGTTGAACGGGGCAAGAAACTAGGTATTGAGATGCATTTTCGGGTTGCGTCGCCAGATCAAGAGCGCGGAATGTGTACGGAGAATGTACTGAATGCTGCTTTTGTCTCCGCACGTGGTGAAGTTTCTCCGTGCGCTTATACGAGCCTACCGGCGGCTCAGAGAGTGAGCCTAGCCACTTTCCAGAAACAGGAGATAACGCCGAGGCTTACGTTCGGGAATGTTAACGAGCGCTCCCTTTCGACCATTTGGGGCAGCACCGGGTACCGTGCTTTCCGGCATCGCCACGATACAGGGAATCACCATTCTCCCTGCTTGGATTGCCCCAAACTCCTTATGGGTTGAATTCTTCCGACTCCTCTGTCTTTCTTTCAATTGCAGGCAGGCATATCTTGAATGCGGTCCCCTTCAGGGCTCACTTTACTCACAAAGACGTGATGTTAGCAAAAAAACTATAAAACACATTCAAAAGAATGGCAAAAAAAAAAGCAACCCGTGAAAGGATTGCTAAAGGATATGGTTTGAATTCTTTGTTGCCATAACATCTAGCAAGGGTCATGCCAAAATCGTTACTTTTTGATATCACAACGTTTGTCTGATAGACTCATCAAGTGGGTCCCCTATAAGCGGTTAATTCCTTCGCAGTTTTTCGATATCTTCCCCCTGGTGCGAAATTGTTGTGCACCACTTATCGCGACAAGATCCCTATCCTCGGCTTTCGGAAAAGGCTGTAAAAAGCTCTATAGGATGTGGTTACCGCATTGAACCGTAGTGTCCATTTTTTCTGCTTATAATTGCGCGTGATGAATCACTCTCCACATACTGGAAATACTAATAGGAGGTATTACAACCTGTCAGGGTCTGCCAATAAAGGCTTTGCGAACCTCTTGAGAACCCATCGGTTATAGGGTGCGTGAAAATTGCCCGGTAAGAAATATGATAGTGAACCGATGCGAACAAAAAAATATCGGGACGACTCTCGATAGTGTGACAGGTATCAACGGGGGAATCAGAATAAATTGGTTTGAGAAGATCCTAGCCTTGCTCTACAAGTCTTTTGAGTTCTTGAGGATTGCCGCCCATGTTGACAGGCGGTTGAATTTTGTTTTAATTTTAATGGTGAAGTGCTTCAGCACCGCATGAGCCGGGGTAGCTCAGTGGTAGAGCAGTTGATTCGTAATCATCAGGTCGTGGGTTCAACTCCCATCCTCGGCTCCACAAAAAGACAAATGATCCGGCATGTTAGGCATTACCGACAAGCCGGATATTTTTTCTAAGAAGGACCATTGTGTCAATTTTGTGTCTTTCTTCCGAACACACCTTATTCGATGCTTCAATCAAGTTCATTAATTCCGGCGCGCTGTAGGGGGTTGTAATACGTGGAGCCTCATGGTCGGAATCACCTGGCTTATGGTGTGCTTTCCCACGGTTAACACCACTCGATCAACAGTGCCACGAAGATCCGGTAACTCGGAGCGCTGAAGCACACCCTGAAAAGACAAGCGTCACACTGTATGCTGTGAAAGCCTCTGAACTTTGGGGTTGGGTATAAGTAGTCCAATCTCAACTTTCGCACTTGCCGTCTTCCGTGGTGTATAGAGAAATTCCCTTTTTATCTGCAAATTACTCTTTTTAACCATTGCCGGCTTTTATGCATCCACATCCCTATGAGGTACGTCCATTTCTCGCATTTCCTCGAATAAGTCGGGGTGTTTCTTTAGCAACCGGAGTACCTTGACT
>CAIXMD010000267.1 GCA_903920415.1 uncultured Desulfomonile sp. | reverse complement strand
GAGAGAGAGGGATTCGAACCCTCGGAACACCTTGTGGGCATTCACGCGATTTCCAGTCGCGCCCCTTCGGCCACTCGGGCATCTCTCCACGGAAACAATTATAATAGACAGGAAAACACCTTATGGTCAACCAAAATTCTCCACCGGGATTCTGCGCGTGGCCGTCCGGAAACCAAGTGTTTTCTTGTGTCCCTCGTCTTTGAACATCACTACTAGACTCTCAGGAGACCGCCTATGGAACCCGAGCCTCGCAGGGATCACTGCTTCGGATTCGTTGCCGTTACCGGCCGCTCAAACGTCGGAAAATCTACTCTCGTTAACCGGATAATCGGGCGGAAATTGTCCATAGTGACATCCAAGGAGCAGACCACAAGACACCGAATCACTGCACTACACAATTTGCCCCAGGCACAGATAGCCTTAATAGACACTCCAGGTATCCACGATCCCAAGAATCTTCTTAATCGCACAATTGTTGCTGCGGCTCTGAAAACGCTCCAGGATGTAGACGTCGTTCTCTTTGTTACTGTCCCCGGGGCCATAATTCATGAGGACGACCTGCGCATAATTGATCTTATCCGAGCATCAAAACAGAAATCAGTACTGGTCATCAACAAAATAGATACATCTGAAAAATCTATTCTCCTCCCTATGATCAAGGTCTATTCCATGGCCCACCAATTCGAGGAGATTTTTCCGGTCAGCGCAATTGACGGCTCAGGAATCGAAGATCTGGTCCAAGCCCTTGTGAGACTACTGCCCACCGGCCCGGCGCTCTTTCCCGAAGACGACATAAGCGATCTTCCTGTCAGATTTTTCGCAGCCGAGATCATCAGGGAACAGATCATGAAAATGACGGGTCAGGAGGTCCCGTACAAGACCACAGTAGTGGTGGAGTCCTTCACAGACAAAGGGGAAATCGTAATCATCCATGCGGATATTCATACTGAGCGAGAAAGCCAGAAGAAAATTCTTGTAGGAAAAAAAGGATCAATGATCAAACAGATTGGAATTTCAGCTCGATCCAAGCTGGAGGAATTCCTGGAGCGCAGAGTGAGGCTCGATCTTTTTGTCAAAGTCACACCCCGCTGGACCCAAGACTCACGTAAACTCAAGGAACTCGGATACTTATAATTTCGCCGTAATGAGAGTGATGTGTGAATGTGAAAGTAAAACGGCACAATATGCTTCCGTCTCTATTCTATCCTGAACAGTGATTCGTCGAAGTCAGGCTTGCCCTCGTACTTTCCCATGAAGAAACCCGGTGCAGCTTCCAAGTGCTCGAATATTGCAGGATTGACTTCGATCCCGGCCTGATGAAGTGCTTCCACAATAGCTTTAGGGGACGGCGGACAGGTCTTGACTGATATCATCTCCTTTATCCTCGGGTCGTTCTTGTTTGCGCTGTAGAGGCACTTTCCTATGAGGATAGTCTTTTTTCTGCCCGGTGTGGGTTTCATCACCTTGCCGGTGAGTACTTCGACGTCGTCCCAGGGTTCACCTTTCCATGCGAAAGCGATGGAGGTCAAAATAATACCTGTGAGGGCTGAGCAATAGGTGCATAGGGTGAGATCATATTTTGGGTAAGCCAGGCCCTTGATTCCCATCTTCTCCATTGGTAGAGGTAAGGTATCGGTCTGGTTGTACCCAAAAGAGTATTCTAGCCGCATTGAGACATCGGCCAGCTTTTCTCCTACAACTTCCACGTCGGAAAGATCTTGCGTCCTTTTCCTCTCTTGGGCCGCGTAAACCAAATGAGGCACGTCCGATGTGTGATAACCCAGTATCCAGGCCCCGACTTTGTCCGTAGAAAGAACATCGGTTGAAGCCACGAGGAGATTGCTTCTCCTTATCTTTCCATCAAAACTGGGACCCCTCTCGTTGGTATAGATACCATCCAGTATAGTAAAGGTAGGCGGAAGCTTGTTTGCGAGCTTCGAGACCATGTAGTGGAGGTTTCGGACTGGGTCGGCCGAGTGACATTTTTTTCTCGAATTAATGTCGATCAGACCTTTAATATTTTTTATGCCGAGGCTTACGAGTGTCTGGGCGTGTGTCTTCAGCACCGGTATGTTGACCACGAAGTCGCTGTCAAGGACGTCGGCATTAAAGTTGAGTTCCACGCCATCTCCCAGATCAACTTTTTTAAAAGGTCTCTCGAAAACATTAATGACCTTTACTCCGAAACGCTTCTTAAGCAAATTGTACCCGAGCGTTTCAAAGGCGTGGGCCGGCGTTTCATTATCTCTTGGGTCAAACAGAACGGTTCCTTCCCCAATTGTGATATCATTGATACCGCGTTCCTTAAGAAGCGAAACCATATCCTGGACAACGCGGGAAGTGGTAATCACTCCCCATTTCGGGAATGGCGAGACCTTGGTCCAAAATACTATGTTCGGTTTTATGAAGACCTTTGAGTGGGAGGATAGGCCATCGAGTCCATTCGATAGGTCGACGGCTTTTCGGACCGATTCGAGAGGTTTCTCATACCGCACTATGGCGACTTTCGGTTTTCTCATAGTTCATTACCTTCCACAGTTCAGCCTCACCGAGAGCCTATCGGCCAACTCTGAGAACAATGACGGAAGAGGTTTGGAGGAGTCGGCTTCCAGGGTACGCACTATTTTCAAGAAAAGGATTTGAGCGTCTCCCAATTCCAAAGTTATTTCCAAATTTTTCCCCAGGTCCAGAAATTTCACAATTTCCGCAGGTATATTTTCGTCTCTCGGCCTTATTTCTAAGTCACGGACCAACATCATGATGCGGCCCTGAAGAAGTTTTTCGGCCGAACTGATGTCGGGCTTGATTTTCCACAACCTTGTCTCCTCTAGTACCGACTCCAGTTCATCGGGATAAAATCCGCTCGAAAGTTTCTCCAGCTCTTTTATAAAGGTCCGATTCAATACGAATGTTGCGGCCGCGAGAAAAGTGTCCGGTAGCCGAGCCTGGTGGTTCACTATCAACCTGGCCAGGCCTTTGTTCTTCTTATAAAAAGACTCGAAGAGATCAGCCTGCTCTTCGTACATCCGGCTCGTCGCAGTTTCGATAATCCGGATGCGCTGCTCAGAGAAGAGATCTTTCATTGAAAAGTACTTACCGGGGAAATACCTGTCCAGCTTTCGGATCAATTCTGTCGAGGAATGTCTATAAAAACCATCAAAAAGATCCTTTTTGAGAGAATCGTATCCCGTCTTGTCTTGAAATTTTCCGATTGAACACCGCAAATCCACTTCGCCGAGATAAATCACTGCGGATATGAAATCTTCGCTGTCCATAGTTATGAGACTGCGTACGGACATTCGTCCCAAAAGGAACACTCTTTGACCGGATTGTTCTCTGGTGAAGTCATCGAGCCTAATATCGTAGCAGTACAATTGCCGTTCGATGGGAACATTTTCAAAACCTGAAGAAATAGCGGCATGTGCCGCAACATGGTCTAGGTCCGCCACTTGCGGCAGGATTCTTTGATTGAATATTTCGTCGCCTCGCATCTGAGGTTTCACGTTACTTTCAGCCTGATACAATTCCTTGAGGAAATGTTCCAACAGATCTGGATCGTACCTTGAAGCAAGCTGGATAACCCTCGCGGCATACCGCAAGATCTGTAAGGACTCGATCCCAGAGATGTCTTCGAAGAACCAGCCGCAGCTCGTGTACATGAGCATACGATTGCGTTGCAGTTCCAATAGGTTAAGGGCCAGGGAAACATCACCGGCGCCAAGTTCCCTGCCGGCATGAACCTTAACGAATTTCTCGGCATCTCGATGTTTTTCCAATATGACTTCTATATAGGCATCCCGAGTGGCCCACGGGTCGGTAAAGAAAAGATCGGCTTCCTTGCTGAACAGCCCATCTACTCGGTCGCGTACCAAGTCCATGGCTCTTCTCAGCGGAGCACGCCATTTCTGGTTCCACTCAGGTTTTTCACCGTTTGAGCACCCACAGTCCTCCGACCATCGACCGATTCCGTGCGCGCAACTCCAAGAGGAATTTTCAATAAACTCAACTTCCGCAGTTGGCGGATGTTTGTCTAAAAATTCACCGTAGTTGGTGAGGCTCACGCCAGGTTGATTCGAAAGCCCTTCCAGGGCAAAAGCGAGGGCCATTTCGCCGAACCTGTGGTGATGGCCGTATGATTCACCGTCAGTGGCAATATTTACCAACTGAGGCCATGTTCGCTCACTGGAAAATCCACCGAGGATTCTGTTCTTGAATTCCTCACCGTTGTTGAGCATGTGCTCGAAAGCAATAGCCTGTGAAATGGGGGCGTCGTAAAAGAAAATGGTTATGGCCCGCCCTCGGGATAACCAGCAGAGATATGGCCTCGAAGGGTCCACAGAACAGGAGTTAAGATCAATCCATCGGGCTTTTGAGGAGGTCCGAAACCTTTGAGCTTGCCTTGGAGACAGGATGGTGAAAGAGATGCCGTTGTCTACAAGAATCTCAAGAGATTCAAGGTCCACAGCCGTTTCAGGAAGCCACATCCCCTCAGGATCGCGACCGAATCGTTTCCTGAAGTCTTCTATACCCCAAATTACTTGTGTGATTTTGTCCCGCTTCGAAGCTAGAGGCATTATCATGTGATTGTAAGCTTGAGCGAGAGCGTTTCCATGCCCGGACCTGCGCACTAAGCTTACCGCATCGGCCTGCAGTATAGCGTGATAGGTATGTGGAGTTTGTTCTTCGAGCCAGGAAAGTAGGGTTGGACCAAAGTTGAAACTTATGTGCTCATAATTGTTCATTATGTCTCGGAGACGGCCCTGTCCATCCAGTATCCTGGCCTGCGTGTTGGGGGTGTAGCATTCCTCTGCAATCAGCTCGTTCCAATCGTGGAAAGGATGAGCTGAATCCTGGTTTTCCACATATTCGAGCCACGGATTTTCTCGCGGGGGCTGGTAAAAATGGCCGTGTATGCAAACATATCGAGGAAGAGAAGTTGTCATTCTTATTCCAATTATGCAGAGGTATTTTCTGGGGCCTGTTGAGTGACAGATGCCTCAAGT
>CAIXMD010000266.1 GCA_903920415.1 uncultured Desulfomonile sp. | reverse complement strand
CGTAAGGACGAAAAAGCTCTCATCGAGTTCTTTTCAAGGATCCCTGACGAGGAGCGTTGGTTCAGGAGATATAATCTGGCTGACCCTGCTATACTGCATGAATGGATCGAAGACCTTAGCCACGACCGCATAATAGTCCTGATTGCTATCAACCCAAAGGACAACCGGATTATCGCCAATGTGCGACTGCACCGCAGACCTACGGACTGCCTCAAGCACATAGCGCATCTTCGCATGATGGTAGACCCGAGGTACCGAAATCAGCGGATAGGAACTCAAATCCTTCTGGACATTGTGGAACTGGCCAAGAGTGTAGGAATAGAAAAGCTGGTAACCGAATTCGTGGCGGGAGTTGAGGACACAGCGTTAAATGCTTCAGCCAAGATGGATTTCTACGAACAAGCCGTCCTGAAAAATTACGTGAAGGACCGCAAAGGAAATTATCACAACCTCAGCGTGATGGTGAAGACTTTACACCAAGACTTGGGCGACTATTGATCAATGGTGCATGTGTGCGCTGTAATAATGGGTAAAACTACACATTTTTCAGCTCTTAGGGCTGAAACGCGCTGCAATCAGGTTTTGCGGAATAATCTCGGCTGAATCAGGAAATGCCTCGAAGTCAAATGTGCTTATGGCCTCGAACGTTTTCGTCTTAACCGGACAACATTCCGAATTCACTATAATTCCTCAAAAGACAAGGACTCATGACCTGGAACCAAATAGACCTGTACCGATCCTGACGAGTGTAGCTCCCTCTTCAACCGCTACCTCGAGATCACCGGTCATGCCCATAGACAGTTCTTTCATTTCCCGAGTAAGCACTCCCTGCATTATCAGCTTATCGCGTAACTCTCTCAACCCTGCAAAATATGGTCTAGCTCTTACAGGGTCATCGAAAAATGGCGGTATAGTCATCAAGCCTTGAAGACAGACAGCCGGGAGGCTTCGGATTTCTTCAGCCAATTCTTGGATCTTTTCTGGTTCTATGCCTGATTTCTGGGGTTCACGGGCAAGATTGACCTGGATCATCACACCTATGATCCGTCCAATGGCCTCGGCTCTTCTCGACAACGTACCGGCAAGCGTAGCATTATCTACCGTTTCTATCACGTGGAAGAGTTCTACTGCCTTGCCGGCCTTGTTTTTCTGTAGATTCCCGATCATATGAAATTCTACTTCTGAGTTCCCTGCCAATGGCATCTCATAGACCGCTTCCTGCAAGTAATTGTGACCAATGATACTGATACCTGCGGACAATGCCTCATCGATCTTTTCCCGTCCCTGCCCTTTGGCAGCCGCGACAATTCGGATATCGTTGCTATTACGTTGTACACGTTCGGCAGCTTCGGCGATTCTCATTTTAAGTTCGGCAATATTTTCTGCAATCATGGTTTACCATCTGATTTCAGGAAATCGAAAACATCCAGTTCCTTGAGATCCCTGGCAACCTCGCAGAGGGGAAGACCCACGACATTGGTATATGATCCTTCGATGCACTCTACGATACCTGATCCGATTCCCTGGATAGCGTAGGCGCCTGCCTTATCCATCGGCTCTCCGGTTTTTACATAAGCAGCTATCTGTTGGGGGGTCAGTTCCCGAATGTGGACAATGGATCGCACGTAGCGGAGCCGTTGCCTTTCCGTAAAGCGAGAATGGACAACGGCATACCCTGTAAACACTTCATGTGACCTACCAGCCAGGGTTGCCAGCATGGTCCGTGCCTCTCTTCGACTTTTCGGCTTACCCAGTATTCTTTGATCGATAACAACTACAGTATCAGCTCCAAGGACCCAAGCATCGGGAAAACGTTCCGCCACATCGAGCGCTTTTGCAAGTGCGAGTCGAGAAACGTGATCTTCAGGAGTTTCGCAGTCGAGGTAAACTTCGTCCACTGTTGAAGGCACTATTCGGAAATACAGTCCCAGGCCGCGCAAAAGGTCCTTTCGCCTTGGTGAAGCTGATGCAAGAACAATTGATACTTTTGAAGTTTTGATTCCCATTCCCTCCTATCCCGCATCGGCGGGGGAAACTGGTTTTTGGTTTCAGCCCCCTATTGTCAGGATAATTGTATACCAATTATACCGACCCATATGATTATTTCACACCAAAAACTGGACAGGTGGTTAAGGTCGTGAGTCCACTTCAGGTATGTTTTGAAACAATGGCATGAATTCCAGACGCAATCTTCTTTCCCAACAGGAACGTATTTTCGTGCAAGCGATTTTATCCCTGGACAGAGATCATTCCCCCTGTTACAAGAGGCAACACTTATATTCAAGACGGAAGGAGATAACTTATTGAGGAAAAAGCTGATTTTGTTAACCGCGGTTGCCGGCCTAATCTTGTTAGTGGGTGCCGCCATCAGCCAAGGAGGCAGAGAGATGACCACTCCATCAGGTTTAAAGGTGGAATTCCTCCAGGAAGGCAAGGGGCCGCTTCCACAGAAAGGCCAGAAGGTTGTCGTACATTACACGGGGACACTTGCCGACGGAAAGAAGTTTGATAGCTCCAGGGATAGAGGTGATCCTTTCACCTTCACCCTGGGGATGGGTCAAGTTATCAAGGGGTGGGACGAAGATCTGGCCCTTATGAACGTAGGGAGTCGAGCCAAACTGACAATTCCCGCAGCATTGGGATACGGTGCCGGCGGTGCCGGAAATGTCATCCCCCCAAATGCCGTGCTCAACTTTGATGTCGAACTTCTGGATGCAAAATAGGTTCGAGAACAAACCAGTCCCGAGTCACCTAATCTATTTTGAACAATTGGGACTCGGGACTTTTTCGCATTTTCGCCTGCAGAGAAATTGAGGGGATTGATGATTGCTCTTGTTCAAAGGTGGACACTGGCGCCTTATGCTTGGTACAGGATCGCCATAGCACCCTTTATTTACCTGGGCATGCGATGATCACTTGTGTAAGCCGAATCCCAAGAGATCGACCGCCTCAAGACTCGGATTGCCGGCTAAGCTGATCGCTGAAAATATCTGCGTATTTTAGGATCCAGTCTATCGCAGCGTCTGTTCCAAGGTCTCTTCCGGCCTTTTCTGACTCGATCCATTTGTGACGCTCAATTTCTCTGCTCTGGATCTCCAAATATTCCTTTAGGTCCATTTCTCTTCCCGCGTATCTCGGTTGAGTCCGATCTTCTTTTCGTGTAGTATGCATAGAGCATAATATTATTCACCCCTTGGAGTTTTGTCAAGTTATTGTTGGCCCTGCTTGGTGAGAACAAGGGAGCTGGAGGTTTTTGATGAGTAATCCTTTGCGAGAACTCCGAGCATTGGGACAGTCCGTCTGGTATGACCACATCAGCCGGGAACTCTTGCGTTCCGGCGAGCTGAATAGAATGATTGAGCATGATGGCGTGTCCGGAATAACGTCTAATCCCACAATTTTCGAGAAAGCCATAGGTTCTGAGAGAGCTTATGACAGCGATATTCACAAGCTTGTAGATGAAGGGCTCAATGTCCAGCAAATCTACGAGAATCTGGTGATTTCCGATGTCCGTGAAGCGGCGGACATTCTCCAGCCGCTTTACCGGGAATCGGAAGGCATTGACGGCTACGTGAGCCTTGAGGTTTCTCCACAGCTCGCATATGACAAGGTCGGTACGGTTGAGCAGGCTCGGTATCTGTACAATCTCTCGGACCGCAGTAACCTGATGATCAAGGTGCCTGCCACACCGCAGGGCATTGAAGCAGCCAGGGAACTCTTCGCGTCAGGAATCAATATCAACGTGACCCTCATTTTTTCTCTGGTGCAGTATAGAAACGCCGCGATTGCTTATATCGAAGGGCTCGAAGAATGGATTGCTACGGGAGGAGATCCAAGGCGTCCTGCTTCAGTGGCTTCCTTTTTCGTAAGCCGTGTGGACACTCTGGTGGATGAATGGCTCAAAGAGTTCCCTGATCCGAATTCGAGAGTTCAGGCAAACGACTTGATGGGCAAGGCTGCTGTAGCCAATGCCAAAATTGCCTACTCCCTTTTCAAAAAAATCTTTCAGGGTGAAAGGTTTACGAGGCTTGAGGATAAGGGCGCCCGGCCACAAAGAGTCCTATGGGCAAGTACGAGCACCAAAAATCCGAACTATACCGACACCTATTACGTGGATTCTCTCATTGGGATTAATACTGTTAATACCATGCCTGCTGTGACGCTCCAGGCCTACAGGGACCACGGAAGGCCTGGTTTCCCCCTCGAAGAGGGCCTTGAAGAAGCACGAGAACTGTTCCCGCAACTGGAAAAGCTCGGAGTGAACATGAATGAGGTAATGGATCGGCTTCTGGAAAACGGAATAAAATCCTTTGCCGATTCATTCGAATTGCTTATGGGAGAGATAAGCAAGAAGCGGACACGTCTTTTGAGGGGGTGGGGACATAGATCGGCATCTTTGGGCAACCTACAGCTAAGGGTTGACCAAACTCTTGCACGACTCGACAATGACAAGGCATCCGAGAGCCTTTGGAATGGCGATTTTGCTCTGTGGACAGACAATCCGGCAACCGGCAAAGAAATAGGGCAGAGGCTAGGATGGCTTCAGATAGTTGAAACAATGGTGGGAGAAGAGTCGCGCCTTAAAGATTTCGCCGACGAGATAAGGTTGTCCGGATTTACCTGTGCCGTGCTCCTCGGTATGGGGGGTAGCAGCCTGACTTCGGAGGTGTTCCGTTCGTGTTTTGGTTCCAAAAAGGGATACCTGGATCTCAAGGTCCTTGACACGACCGTACCCGGTTCAATCCTTGATCTAGAAAGGACTCTCGATCTTGAACACACTCTTTTTATCGTATCCAGCAAATCGGGCGGGACAATCGAGGTGATGTCTCTTTACAAGTATTTTAGAGCCCGAATGGATCAAATTGTTGGAGACAAGGCAGGAGCCAATTTCATAGCGATCACCGATCCAGGAACCAGCCTGGGTAAACTGGCCTCAGACCACGGTTTCAGGAGAGTGTTCCTCAATCCACCTGATATAGGGGGCCGATTTAGCGCTCTATCGTATTTCGGGTTGGTTCCGGCCGCTCTCATCGGGGTAGATATTGATCGCTTGCTTATGCGAGCGTCTCAGGCTGTTGAGGCTTCCGGGCCCCAGGTGCCGGCCCTGGAAAGCCCTGGCCTATGGCTGGGGGTGATAATGGCCGAGGCTTCCCTGGTCGGAAAAGACAAGCTTACCCTGATCATGTCTCCTCAAATAAGTAGTTTCGGCTATTGGCTGGAGCAGTTGATTGCAGAAAGTTCAGGCAAGGAAGGCAAGGGGATCCTCCCCATTGAGGGAGAGCCTATAGGTAAACCCCTGAGCTACGGCAATGATCGACTTTTCGTTTATCTTAGGCTCGACGATGACTCGACTTACGATAGGCAGGTTTCGGACCTGGAAAAGCAAGGTCAACCAGTGGTAACTCTTCGATTCCATGGTCCGTATGATGTGGGTCGGGAAATCTTTAGATTTGAGTTTGCTACGGCCGTTGCCGGAGCAATTCTGAGAATCAACCCCTTTGACCAGCCTAACGTACAGGAATCTAAGGATATTACAAAGAAATTTCTCGAAGTCTACATTAAGGATGGAATAATCCCATCTGGGGACCTATTGGACATCCACGATCCGGATCTTGGGCGGACCCTGAAACATTTCTTCGATCCTGTACCTCCAGGAACTTATTTTGCCTTTAACGCCTTTATCCGTCCTTCTGAAGTTAACCTCGAAATCCTTCAGCAAATCAGGAAGATTGTCCGAGATGAATTCAGGACGGCAACCGCTCTGGGTTTCGGTCCCCGATACCTTCATTCGACCGGCCAAATCCATAAAGGAGGATCTGGCGAGGGGCGTTTTATTCTGATCACGGCGGAGGATTTGGAGGATGCACCTATACCGGGTGAATCCTACTCATTCGGTGTCTTGAAGACCGCCCAGTCCATGGGAGATTATGAGGCTTTGAAGAACAAGGGAAGAAAAATCCTACGGATTCATCTCGCATCCGAGTCCGACCTTTACAAGCTGTTGGACGCTGTTAAGGATCTCAAATGAATGCAAACGGATACAAACTGAAATCCGATTCCGAATTGACCGAGTATCAAAAAAGGATTGACAGCATCGACAACGTAATCCTCTGCATGGCGGAGGCTGAAAAGATGGT
>CAIXMD010000265.1 GCA_903920415.1 uncultured Desulfomonile sp. | reverse complement strand
TCTCCCACGGTATTGCTTCTCCTTTTCAATCGGAACTATCTCCAGAGATGCTTTGAAGTATGCATTTTTTGTTTTCTTCTGAAATTTTTTAATCGCATCCTCTGCATCCGGCACACACGCAAAGCTCTTTAAAAATGCGTCACGTGCCATTGCAATCACATCACTCTGTTCAGTTTCCAGTCTGTGCTGAATTGTACTGTCTGAAGAGGTGGTTTTTACTGCCAGCAATCTGTAGGAGTTCCCTTCGATTTCCATATCGAAACTCTGTGCTGCATACGTTGCACGATCTTTTGCTTGGGAGTTCTGACAACATTTTCCAAGATCAACCCAATCTCCTTTTTCATATCCCTGTGCTCTGACTTTTGTGGAGATCTTATCGAAAAAATTCGTGGGTACAAGAGAGATAAATTTTACCAATTTTTCGGAGTTGGTGGCTTCGCGTAAATTTGGCAGGCTGACTAACTTTGAATCCGCAATAATCGTATACTTGTCAATATCATCGCCAAGCTTGTTCTTGAGTTCCTTGATTGCCATCGTGTTCCAGGTACTATCGGATTCATTGCCATCAAGGACTCGTACCAATCGAACCACACCATTTCCGTCGACAATCAAACCGGTTTTTATCTGTTTGAGGTCTGGTCTATGCTCTTTACTATGTCCATTTGTGATGACTAATCCGGGGTAATCTTTACCATCACAATCGGGATACACGCCATACATAACGTGTGAGGTTGTATCGGAATTGAGGTCGCTGCTTTGAGGCATGTTGAACAGGTGATATACCCGATCAGCTATTCCGCCAAGAATGCTCATACTTCCAATTTCACCCAGACGTTCGAGAAAAGTTGCATAGAGATCATCATTGAAGTCTTCTGGGTGAAAGGGCTGACCAAAGAGAAGTGTAAGATCGAGACCTCTCAAGTGATCTGGTATTTTGTAGAGCGGTATTCGACCCTCTTCTGACAGGAAACAAAGGTAAATTATACTGAGGCCGAGAATCCCTGGGCTGATTTTCCATTGTTTATCATCCCAGTCGATTATCCGATTAAAATAATCGACAATGCCAAATCGATCTGCATAGTGCTTGATGACCAGAAATAGAACGGGTGTGCTGTATGGTCGTTTCCGGGCGAGTTTCGCCAGTTTGGCTACACCGTTGTAAAATTGTTGTCCTTGGCGGTTGCGTGACTTGAGCCATTTTAGCATATGGCTTCCAACGGGGGCTTGATTGTCCATTATGCTTAGAAGATATAGTATTCTAAGATATATATCTAAGCTTTAGGGATAATTGCCGGTATAAATCCTATTTTCTAAGGGTGCGAAATCTGCGGCTCATGGCAGAAAAAATTTAATTTAAAACAAAAGAACGCTAAATAAGAATATACATCTAATAGAATTGCTACCGACATTTTACGGTGAACTTAAATGAGTGACAACATTATCCTTCCCGACCAGCAGCCACTGGGAGCGGTGACCTTTGCAGAGAACCCGGAGCCGCGGTGCCCCTGCCTCTTATTGCTCGATACATCCGGATCGATGGCGGGACAACCCATAGCCGAACTCAATGCCGGGATCCGTGAATTTTACAACGAGTTGCAGACCGACTCGCTTGCAATCAAACGAGTCGAGGTTGCCTTACTCTCGTTTGGCCCGGTAAGGCTAATTTCCGAATTCAATACTGCCGAATGTTTCTTCGACCCGGAGCTCAAGGCAGACGGTGATACACCC
>CAIXMD010000264.1 GCA_903920415.1 uncultured Desulfomonile sp. | reverse complement strand
CCAGGAATTCACAGGAATCAGTCATGAAAGTGGACAAATCCACCCAAGACACCGACCTTTCCAGCATTCCCTCAGAATTCAGAGAAAACTATAGATTCCTCAGCGAACTCATTAACTGTAAGAACAAAAATGACTCGGTTTCTCAGGGATTGGCATCACTGGTTCACGAGCGCTTCTTAGAAACACGAGCAAAGCTCAATCGCCGGCAAATCAAAATTTTGAACCATTATTTGAAAGGCATGGAAAGGAATGATCCAGAGTTTACGGCTCCTCCTGTCCCGGTGGAATTGGAAGCTTCAATTCGTGTCAGAAAGCGTTCCACGTGGCTTCCATGGGAGGCCGAGGCCATCCGTAAGATCGATCGCTGGAGAGAGGATGTGGTCTGCATCATTGGAAATTGGAACGGAAACTCAAGTTTTGCCAGCGGCCCGAAATGCTTGCGTCCCAAACAAAGCCAATTATTGTGATACAGTCTTCCTCATGAGCAAACATTTGAATCTTGGGCCGGCCTAGGAAATTCACGGCGGCTAAATCGCAAAAAAAATTCATTTATACCTTCAATAAATTAACTTTTTAAGGAAGACCTCTGCCGGAATCTTCTGCGAGCCTCCTAAATTTCTCAGCCAAGCGCGTCGCTTCTGGGTTACTTCTGAGATCCTCCAAGGAAAATCGCATCTTTGTCACCCAGTTCGGATGTTCGGATGTGGTTCCCGGGAAATTCTGCTGGCGTATATCGAGGAAAAGATCCTCCTGATTGATCAGTGCAAGTTTCGACGGCGTGTGAAAAATGAAACTCAGAACGGCGGTATGGAGATCGTCTGTAGGAACAGGTGATTCCCATGCGGCGTGTGCAGTCTGGGCTGGGAGAAAACCATCTGTGACCAGTCTCTCAATTATTTTTGCCTTGTGCAGTCGACGCTCTTCTTGTAGAGCCTTTTCCTGCTGAGTATCCACCTGTCCCATTTCGCGTCGCAAATCTATATCCCTATAGGACCAGAAACCGGCCAATGTCGGAAGATCATGCGTGCTGATGGAGACCAGAGCACTTTGTGGATAATCTCTGAAGGGCAACTGATTTTCATGCTGGTCTCGCTCGAAATAGAAAAGCCTATAGGACAAAATCCCCTTGCTCATTAGCCTTTCTCTATAATTGAAAGGAACCGTCCCGAGGTCTTCACCGACGATAAGCGTGCGGCCCCGTTCACTCTCGAGGCATACCAGGCTCAGCAAATCGCTTTCGTAATCCTTTACAAAGACGCCCTCAGAGGCCTTCTTGCCCATTGGAATCCAGAACAGATGATTGAGTTGCATCACGTGATCAATTCGCAGAGCGCCGCCGTGCCTGCAATTCACCTGCAAAATCTTCAGGAAGGGTTCATAGCCTGACCTACGGATCCTTTCTCGGTCAGGTGGGGGAAATCCCCAATCCTGACCTTCAGGCGCAAACGCATCGGGTGGTGCCCCCACACTGAATCCATCATGAAAGTAATCTTGCCACCCCCAAAAGTCTGCTCCGTTTCTGTCTACGGCAAGTGCCTCATCGTGATACAACCCAATGAGCATTCCTTTCTGGATGGCGCGTTCCTGGACACTTTGCAATTGGATATCTATTTGCCATTGAACGTAGATCCAGAATAGGATTTTTTCCTCATTTTCTAACTGAAACTTTTTTACCGCAGGACTGGATGGGGAGTGAAATGCGACTGGCCATTGCCGCCATGTGTGAGCCTCTGGTAACTCGCTCTGAAAGTGGTCTTGCAGCGCGCAGAAGGTCGCGTAGCGTTCGATATAAATGCCCTCCGAAACTCGATATGTTTCAAACTCAGTCCATCGGTGATGGTGTCTATGAGATTTGCCGTGATTCTCCAGGAAAGTCCGAAACAACTCCTGGAGTAGGCTAATTTTAAGATCAGCGATCTCTTCGTAGTTCACATGCTCTTCATTTTGGAGTCGTTGAATACGGTTTTGAGTTTCAGGCAAAGCCACCAGGGCCTGAGCTTTTGGAGATTCCTTGAAGTCCTCCATCCCGATGATATCCAAATAGATGAAGTTCCGATAGAATCTACTGGAAGGCAGATAAGGACTGTTGTTGAAAGGCCGCTTGTTGAAAAGAGCGTGGAGCGGGTTTATTCCCACGAAATCCACTTTCAATTCATCTCTGGCCCAGTCGACAATATTCTTCAGGTCGAAGAAATCCCCCACTCCCCAATTTCTTTCCGAGCGAACCCCGTAAAGGGCGATGGAAATGCCCGCAATCCTGCTACCTGTTTGAAAAGGAGGAGGCTGGTAGCACTTTTCGGGACAAACTATCCATAATAAATCAGAATGGTATGTTTTCTCTCCTAAAAACGTTTTTGCTTCTAACCGGTAGATCCCGGTTTCAATGTCTGACGGAAATGGTAGAGAAAGGTGTAAGAGGCCTTTTTCATCGTCGACTGAAATGGAAATTTCTCCAGAATCTAAAGAATATTTTTGCTCTTTAATGCGGTCCAGGCTCTCTCTCATTATTACGGTACCCAACGGGGCGTCGATGAGGGTATCATCCGGCCAGCCTTCAAGATACATTGAAAAATGAGATGGAAAGTCATCTGTTGATACAACGAGGACTTGAGGGTTAAGATTCATTCGGTGGGTATCAAAATGGACGCCTTTGACCTCAAGAATCTTCCTGGCTGTTACGGTATCCGTACGATGAATCTTGCCCTGATTGTCAGTATATTGAGGCTCAATTCCAAAAGTGTTCGCAAGAATTTTCAGTGCGTCATAGTCGCTGGTCAATCTGTTGGCTCCTTTTTTTCCAGTCCTTTCTTAGTTAAGATGAGGACCGAGTCGGTTTTTCTTCTAACAGCATGAGATGTCTGAACCTGTGTCCAGCGAAAGGTGGTATTCTGCTAATGCGTAAACGTGGAACGCTCTGTAAGGCACCGACATTCTTTGGCTCGACCTCTCGCTCTTCATGAATCTGCCGGCCACACATGGCGAAAGGTCCATCAAAACGATTTTCCTTCATGAGAGTCCTGTTGACCAAAAATATGATCCTCAGATGATTTTTCATTGACGGGTATCCCTCTTAACAGGTAATGATAATAAAAAATACACTAATACCAAGAATCATCGGGACAAATTTTAAATTTTCCAAACGAAGCTTCTAAAGGTCTTTCCTTGTTATCCTAGATCCCGATATACGGGAGATTGTCTATGAACTTCAAGCTCACTGATGAACAACGTCTCATAAGAAAGGCAGCGCGAGACTTTGCTGTAAAGGAACTGGCCCCGAATGCCAGGCAATGGGAAGAGACCGCTACTTTTTCGAGAGAGACCTTCGATAAGATGGGCCAACTGGACTTCACCGGACTTTACGTTCCAGAAGAATACGGTGGAACCGGAGTGGGCCGGTTGACTGCCGCCGTTATTTTCGAAGAGCTTGCCAAAGGCTGTTTTGCGACTGCTGTTTATATGAGCGTTCATAATATGGTGACCAATCTGATCTACCATTACGGGAACCACGAGCAAAGAGAAAGATGGGTCAAGCCCCTAGCACTGGGTGAGAAGCTTGGGGCCTATTCCCTGACCGAAGCTGAAGCCGGTTCCGATGCGGCAGCACTGAGCACTACAGCAGTCAAGACCCAAGGAGGATATGTAATCAATGGTACCAAACTGTATGTCACCAGTGGAGAGGTGGCTGATATCTACGCGGTTATGGTACGCTCTGATGAAACACAGAAACAAAAAGGCATAAGCGCTGTGATTGTTGAGAAAGGAACCCCTGGCTTGACCTTTGGGCCTCACGAGGCGAAGATGGGTATCAACGCTTCTCCCACGACGGAACTTAACTTCAAGGAATGTTTCATACCCTCTGAAAATCTTCTTGGGGAGGAAGGAAAGGGCTTTAGCATGGCCCTGACCGCCTTGAATGGCGGCAGGGTAGGTATAGCCGCATGTTCCACGGGATTGGCTCAGCAGGCCTTTGACTATGCACTTAACTATGCCAACAAGCGGCAGCAATTCGGTAGGTCTATCATTTCCTTCCAAGGGCTCCAGTTCCTTATCGCCGACTTGGCGACAGAAATCGAAGCGGCAAGGTTGATGGTGTACAGGGCTGCCTGGCTGATGGACATAGGTGAACCAAGTCTCATGGAGGCCGCCATGGGAAAACGATTCGCTACGGATATGGCAATGCATGTCACAACTGAGGCCGTTCAGATTTTGGGTGGCTACGGTTACATGAAGTCCTATCCAGTCGAAATGTATATGCGCTTCGCCAAAATTGCCCAAATTTTCGAAGGAACCAACCAGATCCAGAGAGTGG
>CAIXMD010000263.1 GCA_903920415.1 uncultured Desulfomonile sp. | reverse complement strand
GAACCGAGTAGTGCCATGCACCATCCGAGTGAACCTTGTTTGGAAACGGATGCAGTGCTGGGCGGGGATCTCTGCAAATAGCCTGCCATGTTTGGACGCATATCAGCATCTCGATGAGACACATTGCTCTCGGCATAGGCAGGCAACGAACTTTCGCCTTCTCTGCCGGAAAATGTGGCCGCAGCTCTGCCCAGAGGAGATGGAAAAGGAACCGATTTTCCCCGTTAGTGCCAAGACGGGTTACGGCATGGGAGAATTTATTGACGCACTCCTGAAAGAGATACCAGCGGAAAAATCCGCATCTAATTCTGATTCGGTGGATTCGTTGATCAACCTTGCGGTAGTGGGTAGGCCAAATGTCGGCAAATCGACGTTGATCAATCTACTATTGGGGAAGGAGCGTCTTGTGGCCAACCCTGAACCCGGCACGACCCGAGACTCCATCGATACAATTGTGCGTCGGGATGGCAAGGAGTATCTTTTCATCGATACGGCAGGCATCAGGAGGCGTTCCCGTATCGTGGACCGCGTCGAAAAATACACCGTTATCAAGGCATTTGACACTATAAACAGGGCTGACATTGTAATATTGATGATGGATGCCCGTGAGGGTGTGACAGAACAGGATGCAAGGATAGCAGGATACGCATTTGAGCGAGGGCGAGGCATTATACTGGTTTTGAACAAATGGGATCTGATCGAGAAGGATGAAAAAACAATAGATACCTTTATCCTGATGTTGAGAAATTCTTTGAAATATCTTGATTACGCGCCTGTAGTTTCAATTTCAGCACTGAAGGGAACTCGGGCTGCCAAGCTCTTCAAACTGATCGATGAACTCGACGAAAATTTCCGAAAGAGAATACCGACATCAGAGATCAACAAGTTTTTGGCGGATGTAGCAGCTCAAAACCCATTGGGAATGCACCGAAAGACCAAGAGGATCAAGATCTATTACGGTACTCAAGTTCAAGTGGCCCCACCGACATTTATGTTCTTTTGCAACTATCCGGAGTCAATCCATTTTTCATACCAAAGATTTTTGCAGAATCGTCTGAGAGAGGTTTTTCAATTCGGAGGTGCTCCAATAAAATTATTGCTTCGCAAACGCCAGGGGCGGTCTCTCCAGCAAACACGTTTTGTAAAACGTTAACGATTTCGTATCAAGGTATTTGAATGAGCATCCGTACTAGCCATATGAGCGCTTGCGAAACATCGAAGCGAAAAATTCGCGTGTTCGGGAGTTTGGGGAAGTGCTCTTTTTTATGCTGTTTCGAAAAACGATTAACAGTTGAAATCGAGTAGTACGTCGTTATTCTAGGTATTGAAGCCATGTACGATAAAGTTACTCATGAACCTTAAAGGTAAATCAATAGTTCGTTTCGGGGAAATTCAAGACCTGGTTAAATCCTATTACCCGGATGCGGACCTTGATCTCTTACGGCATGCCTACATTTACTCGGCACAAGTCCATCAGGGCCAGTCCAGGCGATCCGGTGAACCTTACCTGGTCCACCCTGTCGCAGTGGCAGGCATATTAGCGCAGATGAGGCTCGATGAGGCCTCTGTCGCCACGGGTCTTTTACACGACACTGTGGAAGATACCCTAACGACGGTTGACACCCTGGAGCAGGACTTCGGCAAGGATATAGCCCTCCTGGTGGACGGTGTGACTAAGATTAGCAAAATCGAGTTTCAGTCGAAGGAGGAGCGGCACGCCGAGAATTTCCGAAAAATGATCCTTGCGATGAGCCGGGACATCAGAGTCCTGCTGGTTAAACTTGCAGATCGACTCCACAACATGCGGACGCTGGATCACATGCCTCGGGAGGCCCGTCAGAGGATTGCACGAGAAACAATGGAGATTTATGCGCCGCTGGCAGCTCGGCTCGGGATCTATTGGATGTGGACGGAATTGGAAGACCTTGCCTTCCGGCACCTGGAACCTGAGAGATACGAGTTAATTAAGACCAGCCTTGAGGAATCTATAAAACTCAAGGAAGTACACGTAAATAACATTCTGAGAATTATCCAAGAGAAACTGGGTCAGTATACTATTGAAGCAGTCACCAAAGGGCGTAGTAAGGAAATCTATAGTATAAACAGAAAGATGCTGGCCCAGAATCTTGAATTTGACCAGATTCACGATGTAATTGCGTTTAGAATTATTCTAATCAGCGTCAACGAATGCTATGCGGTTCTGGGCCTCATCCATTCGCTCTGGCGTCCAGTCCCGGGCAGATTCAAAGACTACATTGCCATGCCGAAAGCAAATGGTTACCAGTCCCTCCATACCACCGTCATAGGGCCGGAAGGAGCGAGAATCGAGATCCAGATCAGAACCCATGAGATGGATTTGATCGCTGAAGAAGGGATTGCCGCTCATTGGTCTTACAAGGAGGGGAAAGCAGTCGAAGCTGAAGACGCGAAGGTGGTTAACTGGCTAAGGCAAATGATGGAGTGGCAACAAGACATGGACGACCCCCGGGAGTTTTTTGAGAACGTCCGAGTGGACCTCTATCCTGACGAGGTTTACGTGTTCACTCCTAAGGGTGAGGTCAAGGAATTCCCCAAAGGAGCAACCCCGCTGGATTTTGCCTACTCCATACACACAGAGGTGGGCCATAGATGCGTTGGAGCACGCGTCAACGGAAAGATGGTCCCCCTCAAGTACCATTTGTTAACGGGCGACAGCGTGGAAATTGTTACGTCCGCCCATCAGAAGCCCAGCAAGGACTGGTTGAAGTACGTAAAGACCGGGCGCGCTCGGGTAAAAATTAGGCATTACGTACTGGCTGAAGAGAGGGAGAGGTCCGTAGAGATTGGACGAGCAGGAGTCGATCGCGAACTAAAAAAATGGAGAATTGAACTCAACAGGGCTGAAAGAGAAGGGGAAATACTCAAGATCGCAAAGGAATTCAGCTTCAAGACCGAAACAGATCTCTACGCGTCCATCGGTTACGGACGGATTTCTCCCAAAGTTTTGATAACGAGATTGGTCCCCCCCCAGGAGCGGGAAAAGGCAAAGGCTGCTCTAACAGAGGAAAAACCTGTACAAAAGCAGATAAGTAAAGCTAAGAGTGGAGTCCGGGTTCAGGGACTAACGGATATCTTGGTAAATTTTGCCAAGTGCTGCAACCCATTGCCGGGCGACGCAATCAGGGGATTTATTACTAGGGGCCGAGGCGTTACGATCCACAAACAGGATTGCGAAAACCTTCTGGCTACAGACAGTAATCGAATTGTCGATGTTAGTTGGGACGATGAGCAGAATCTCAGTCGTCTCGTTGGGCTGTCAATTGATGCAGAGAATAGATCCGGCTTGCTTGCCGCAATTAGTGGTGTTTTTTCTTCAAACGATTCAGACATAGTTCAGGCCAATGTGAAAACTCAGGACGAACTCAAAGCCCATGGTATCTTCATGGTCTCTGTGCGTAACCTGGAACACCTCACGCGCATAATGAACGCACTTAGGAACGTTAAGGGTGTGGAAAAGGTCGAACGTATGGGAACTGTATGACAGACCCATGATACGCGAGTTGCGTTCACGTGAGGACTTAAGTAACCGTTTGAAGGCAATTGATTTATAGGGTTTGCCTTAATTTCCGCCCGAATGTCACAATTTCTTTCAAAAGCAACAGTAATTCCGCCCTTGCTATAATCAGCCCGGAAGACTATTACGGAGCCTTTGAGATCACATTGGATCTGATACAGCGGGTACAAACCTTCACCCGTTTGACGCCTCGGCCCCCTGGCATCAAAATCCTAACTTTTTGGAGGTTCGGGTAAGAAATCTTCTTGGTCCTGTTATGGGCGTGGCTGACATTGTATCCTTTCAATGGTCGCTTGCCGCATATTTCACAAGTTCGAGACATACGTATTCTCCTTGACAATCTTAAGGTTAATCCTCACCTGAATTTTCCTTTCACTTTGAGGCATCTACAAATGCCATCCTCAACTGAAACAGCGTCTCCGTTATGATGTTCTTTTCCTGATCGGTAAGATTTCCGCGTGTTTTCTCTTCCAGCAAAGCGATAATGTCAATGGTCTGTCGCGCCGCATGGAGGTCTTTTTTTACTTCTTCAGATCCCGGAACCCTTATCAAGCCGAGGTGAAACAGGGCAGTCTCTGCAAGGCTCAGGACAAAAGTTGAAAAATCCATTGGGGGTAGAGGCTGGGGGCGTGAAGTTTCTTTTTCCCCGTCCACCGATTGAAACCCCTTCTGTTCGGACTCTTTTTCTCGAGTTTCATCCCCTTGTCGTGTTTCACCTTCTGTCGTGAATCTGCGCTTGTCGCTAAATTTGAACCCTTCGTCTCGACCCGATTCTTCCTCCATACCGTTCCTCCCTTAAGCGTTCAACAGTTCCCGTTTCACAGACCCTCCCTGGGATTCACCGGATTGCGTCGCTCGAATTCGGTCACCAAATCCCGGGAGGCAGAATCAATATTTCCAGGTATTAGTATATTTGCAGTAACCAGAAAATCACCCCTGACTTTACCCTTGAGTGACGGAAAGCCTTTTCCCTTAAATCGAAAACTGGTGCCAGGCTGTGTTCCAGGTGGAATTTTTAGAGCCAACCGGCCGTCAGGCCCCGGGATTTCCACCCTAGCCCCAAGAATTGCTTCCCCAATCGTTATGGGTACCGAAAGGTAGATATTGATGCCGTCCCTGCGGAAGAACTCATGCGGAGTAACCGTTATATCGAGATAGAGATCGCCGGAAGGGCCACCCCTAAAGCCCGGGGCTCCCTGACCCGGTACACGCATCCTGGAGCCAGTGTCCACTCCTGGTGGTACGTGAACATCTATTTTCCTATCCCTTACCGTTACGAATGCATGGACTCCATGATAAGCTTGGCTGAAATCCACGGTCAAATCATATTCCACATCTCTCCCCTGTGATGGGCCGTGGGCCCCGTAGGGGCGGCCTGACTGGAACCTGAAAAACTCAGAGAACACGTCTTCAAAAATCCCTGGCCCGGAAGACCTGCCGAAGTTGAAACCATATCCCCTGTGACCGGACGCACCTTCTCCGAAAGGATTTCGTATTCCATCCGAACCGAATCCACTGAACCCAGGGCTTACCGCCTCGTAACCGAATCGGTCGAATCGGCTTCTCTTATCAGAGTCAGAAAGAATTTCATAGGCCTCCGACAATTCCTTGAACCTGACTTCCGACGCTTTGCTACTATTATTCATGTCCGGATGATGCTGTCGCGCGAGCCTCCTGTAAGCCTTCTTTATCTCTTCTTCGGAAGCCGCCCGGGTAACCCCAAGGACACGGTACGGGTCATTTCTTCCCATCTTTAGTCTGTTCCAGTCGACTCAAATCGCTATCTTTCTCGCAAAATCGAGAAAAGACTAGTTACGGGCTGTCCCCGGCAGCAATAAGAATTCACTAATGCCATGCCTGAAAATTTTTCAGCCCAAATCCTAGTCTAGATTCATCTCTACGCAGTAATATTTTCCAATCTTACCAATGTCTCAGAAATCAGAATCGTGGGAAATGTCAGCCGGAGCAAACGATTGATACACAGCGTTCGGAATCGGCCACCTTGGGAAGAATTACTTCCAATATACCGTCCGCATACTTTGCTTCAACCATGGCCACATTCACCTGACCAGGCAACGTGAAGCTCCGTTCAAACACCCCATGTACCCTCTCAATTCTATGAAATACAGCAATTTCGGGAGCAGACCCTATGAATCGCTCACCGGACAAAGTTAGTGTGTTCCCTTGAACCTCTACATTAATATTATCTCTCCCGACTCCCGGGAGTTCAGCTATGAAAATGTAAGCATCTGGGGTTTCCAGTATGTCTACTACCGGGCACCATCTTGCACGATTTTTACTCCGCTCGTCCTCCGAGCTTGAACAAAGTAGTCGGTTTGCTCTCTCCTGAAAATTCAACAGATCCCTCAAAGGGTCCCATCTCTGTAGTGTCATACACTAAACCCCCGGTCGGCAAACTGTACAAACAACTATCACTTGTCAACATACGGCGACAATAGAGTAAGTCTTTTTGTAGCCGGAGTCAAGACCAAACAAAATTTCACCGAGTCGTACCAATGCTCAATTACTTGGCACGGGGACTACGTAACCAGCCTTTTCAAGCTTGTCCAGGAGAAGGCGACCCTGACCTTTCGGGGCTGCAATCGCATGTGTTAGAGGCTTCCCTCCTACACCAGCCGGGAACAGGGGAGCCGAAATTTTGATTTTAGGATTGATTGATAAGATTTCTCTAGGTGAAACCCCTGTCATACGTGCAATTTCGGCTATTTGAAGATCCTTGGTCAGTACAATCCCTGTGATCTGATCGAAAATGAAAGGTTCCTGTACCTCGAACCTCAGTCCGTATACCTCTTTGTTCGAACTAATAATACTGAAAGCAATCCATCGTACTATCAACTGTTCCGCACTACCCGGCAATGGAATGTCCCAATACGAATTGGTGTCCCACCTCTGTTGAAGATCCTGGATGACCTTTTGGGATGTAACATAAGCGGCAGCCGCTAGAAGCCAACTTCCGCCGGTTATATCTTTTCGAAGAGTTTTAATTCTCGAAGCAAAGCATCTTGTGGAGAGTTCGAGGTCCATTCGATCATCGTGCCAATTGTCTTCCGACATCTCAACACCTTCAGAGGAAGAACAAGAATTTTCAAGTACCCAAACCCCTGCTCCTGGAGATTTCGAAGCATTTCGTGTGAGCCCTGATAAAACTGGAGCCAAGTATGCGAACTCCCTGGGAATACCCTCTCTCTGAAACACCTCTTCAAATATCCAAGCGTAACGACTTCTTTCTGCAAGCCATTCCCCCAGGACACTCCGGGCATCGAGCAGCAGAAAGTTTACCTGTGACAGGATACGAGTCTCGACATCAGGTCTATTTAGAGGGATCACCTCGTCTGCGAAACTGAAAGGCTTTTGCAAAATCGACTTTGGGAGTTGGAAGCGAAAACATGATAGATCAGGATCACTTTTTGGTGAGGCTGCAATCGCGATTGATTGAAAGATTACCTCCCAGCAGAGAATCAGAACTAGGACAAGTGGTATAATCAAGAATGCACAATTCACGATCATTGAGGGACTTCGCGGCAGTCTCTTGTCAGTGATGAGCATTATAGTGTGCTTCGGAAAAAGAATGCCTACCTGAGCCAAAATCGCATTCGTACGTAGATAATTACAGGTGCCCCCAAATCAGCGATTACTTTCTTGGCTGCTCAGTTCCTTCTCCAGCTTCTGAAGCTTCTCCTTTACCAGGATATTATCCGGATTCACCCCCAGAGATTTCCGGTAGGATTCTGCCGCATCCTCTTTTCTGTTCTTGAGAAGGAGTACGTCCCCCAAGTGTTCGCAAATTATGGGATCCAGCTTTATCTTTTGAATTGCTTTCTCCAAATATTGTAGGGCTTCATCGTTCATACCCTTCTTGTGGAGAACCCAGCCTATTGAATCTAAAATGTATCCGTCCTCCGGTTTGAGTTCCAAAGCCTTCCGAATGAGCTTTTCCCCCCTGTCGATGTCCTTCCCGGAGGAGACGAGAGTATAACCGATGAAATTAAGGGCGCCGGCGTCGTCAGGTTTTTCCTCAAGAATTTTTTCCATCTGCTCCATGCTACGCGTCCTACGTCCGCTTTTTTCCAGTACGTTACCAAATGAATAGCGGATCTTGGAATCCTTAGGATCTATCTCAAGGGCCTTCTCGTATATTTTCAACGCCTCGTCGAATCTGTACAGCTCTTCCAAAATTGAGCCTTTGATTTGCAGAAGGTCCGTGTCTTTAGTCTCAGGATCGATGGTTTCGTCAATGTACCTGATGGCCTTTCCAAGCTCCTTGCTTCTCAAGAACATTAACGAAAGCAGTATCCTGGAATTAACGAAAGTCGGCTGGCCCTTCCGAATCTGGACGAATTCTTTTTCTGCCTCATCGGGCTTTCCCTGCTCTTTGAGAAGCCGTCCTAAATGGAACCGGACTTGGTCCCACCCGGGCTTGTTTTGCAGGATTTTGTCCAGCATTTCTTTAGCTTTGTCGTACTCTTTCTGTTCAGCCAGAATGAGGGCCATTTTGATCTGAATTCCGAGGTTTGAGGGAGCCAGCTTAGCAAGCTCTTCAAATACTTGATATGATTCGGTAAAGTTTTTCTGTGTCGCAAGTACCTGTCCTAAATTAAATCTCGCGCTGATATTGAAAGGATCAAGTTTGATTGCCTCCCTGAAATGCTCCTCCGCTTCCGTGTACTTTTTCTGGAGAATATAGACTGATCCTAGTTCCAAGTGGGCTTGGGGAGCTGTTTCGCTCCGTTTGTCCAAAATTTGATTGAACAGTTCGATGGCTTTGTCGTACTGCTTGTCCTCCACGTAGACTTTACCGAGATAAAAATAACCTTCTCTTTCTTCTGGAAACTGTTTGATCATTTTCAAAAAGGTCTTTTCAGCGTCCCCCAAAAGATCCTGGGAAGCCTGAAGAGAACCGAGAAAAACATAGAGATCCCTGTCGTCCGGTTTAAGTTCAAGCGCCCGGCTATATGCATCGGTGGCCCTAGCCCGATCATTGGTCACGGTGTAGATCTTACCCAACAATGTATATGCAGCATCATTCTCTGGATCAAACAGGGTTGCTGTCCGAGCTATAATCAGAGCATCTGCGATTTTACGGTTTCGAGCAAGAAGTGTCCCTACGCGGGTATTGAGATAAGCTGAAGTGGGGTCCAGGGCCAAGGCCTGACGTAGGTACTTCATGACTGCTTCATGATCGCCGGCGGCTTCTGAATTTTCGGCCATGAGAAACAAAAATCCAGGGTCTTTCTCCAGATCCGGCAGTGGAATGGCCTTCGGATCTGATAATGATTCCTTGTCATTTGTGGCTAAGGCAGCAGGCCCAGACAAAAAAAGAATCATTACAAATACTGCTAAAATCTCAAAAAATACGTGTCCGTTCTTCATGGGATGCCTTTAAAAGTTTTTTGCTTAGCGGTCGGTACATGCTTGCGATAAATCACTCTACATCGATTCTTGTTATTGTTACTGCAATCAGTCCGTGTAGTTCCCTTCCTGCCGTTTAGCTTCGATGCACTGAGCCAAGTACTCATGAATGGGTGGACAGGCCTTCACAGCGAAGCTTTCTTATTACCTCATCGTATGGAGGGTGACCAAAAACAGCGCTACCCGCAACAAATACATCTGCTCCCTCCATAGCGAGATCAGGTGCCGTTCCAGGACTTACCCCGCCGTCTATCTCAATGAGAATTTCGTATCCGGATTGGTCGATGATTTCCCTAAGAGCCCTCACTTTTGGGAGCATGGTCCTGATGAAGGACTGCCCCCCAAAGCCAGGATTCACTGTCATTAACATGACAACGTCCAGTTCGGCCAAAACGTGCATTACCGATTCCAGGCCTGTAGAGGGATTCAGTGCTGCACCTGCCTTCATCCCTAACTCGCGAATCCTGGTAAGCGTGCGGTGTAAATGATGAGTCGCTTCCGGATGCACGGTCAGGATATCGGCTCCGGCAGTTTGAAATTGTTCTAAGTATAGATCCGGCTCCACGATCATGAGGTGAACGTCTAATGGTATAGTGGAGACCCTTTTAACCGCTGAGACCACCAGGGGCCCTATGGTTATGTTGGGAACAAAACGGCCATCCATGACATCAAGATGGAGCCAATCCGCACCAGATTCCTGAACTTCCCGAACTTCTTCGCCGAGTCGCGTGAAATCTGCGGAAAGCAAAGAGGGAGAAACGAGAATTCTCTTTTCAGTTACCATGCATCTCCTCAAACAATAGGTGGCAAGAAAATGTTTGACCTAATTAGCTGCGATGAGCACGTGCTACAACGCGTCGCTTTTTCGCAGTTTCTCGAAACACTCCAGCTAAACCTGGGGGCTACATATCAATGCCGTCAACTTGATAGCCACATTTGGGGCAGAGCCCGTTCTTTATGCTGTACTTTTCTATGCTATACCCCGCCCTGTCGATTAAAAGT
>CAIXMD010000262.1 GCA_903920415.1 uncultured Desulfomonile sp. | reverse complement strand
CCTTTCAGACTTGACTTGTAATTTGGAAAGGGCACTTTATATCATGTTGAGAGAACTTGTAGAATCCACGTGGTTCAGAAAGAAAAAGGAGCTACGATTCATGCCAGATCAAGGGACTAACCCTGCATTCAGCGGTTCATCAAAATATGTCTTGGACGAGGAACTCGCAAAGATCGTCAACATCTCCATTGCTCTCGAAATGCCTTTGCTGCTTAAGGGCGAACCTGGAACAGGCAAAACTATGCTTGCTCACTCAATTGCAGAGACCTTGGGAATGCCACTGATAGTGCTTAACGTTAAGTCGAGCCTAAAACTGGTAGAAGCCCTGTATCAGTACGACACTCTTACGCGATTGAACGACAGTCGGTTTGGAGATTCCTCGCGGGATGTTAGTAACATCCAAGACTACATTAGAATGGGGAAAATCGGGCGGGCATTTGTTGCAGATACGAAAACGGTATTGCTTATTGACGAAATCGATAAGGCAGACACCGATTTCCAGGACGACATGCTCGATGTTCTAGACCAGATGGAGTTCGACATAATTGAAATAGATAAGACCATCTCGGCGCGTCTCAGACCAGTCATCATTATAACGTCAAACGCCAAGAAGGATCTTTCCGATCCATTTCTGGGCAGGTGTAATTTCCATCATATCGCTTTTCCAGAGCCCGATATGATGAGGCAGATCGTGCGTGTGCATTTTTCAGACCTGGACAATGAGCTTCTGGAAATTTGCGTGAAGACTTTTTATGGACTCCGGGAATTACAAGGGATCGAAAAGAAACCGGCCACACGGGAACTCATTAATTGGATTAGAGCCCTGCGCCAGGATCATGATTTCAGGCCAAAGGACATGGTGCAGGGAAAGATTCCGTTTCTCGGCATTCTTTTCAAGAAAAGTCCGGATTACCAGCAGGCTGTTCAACAGATCCGTCGCCGTCGCAGCTAAATGGTTCTCTAAGGTGTTATAATGTTTGTAGATTTTTTTTACATGCTCAGAGATTCGGGAGTGCCTGTATCACCGACTTCTTTTCTCCGCTTGCACAAAGCGCTAAAGAGCGGCTTAGTGGCTGGCTTGGGTGACTTTTACACGGCTGCACGGGCAATCTTGGTAAAGAGTGAGCGATATTTCGATATCTATGATCAAGTTTTTGCCCACTTTTTCCAAGGAGCTGAACTTCCGGATTTCAAGGGGGCCGAGTTGGACGCGGCGGCAAGGGCTCTGCTGGACGAATGGCTTAAAGATCCGCAAGCTTTGGCTGAGGCCTTGGGGATCAATCAAGACGAGTTGAAGGCCATGTCACCGGAAGAACTGCTGAAGTACTTTTTGGAGAGGCTCAAGGAACAGACTGAAGCCCATCATGGCGGCAGCCGTTGGATTGGAACCGGCGGGACTTCACCCGTAGGTCACTCGGGTTTCCACCCGGGTGGTATGAGAGTGGGCGGCCGGTCCATGAATAAGTCTGCGGTTAAAGTAGCGCTTGACAGGCGCTACCGTGATTACTCCATCGAGGGTCCGCTAACCCAGGCCCAGATGGGAGAAGCGCTTAAGAGACTAAGAAGGATGGTGCCGGTTGGACCAAGAGATAACTTGAACATTGACGAAACAATATCAGCAACCACTAAGAATGCAGGTGAAATTGAAATTGTCTTCGACAAGGGTCTACGCGACAGGTTGAAAATCATCCTCATGATAGATAACGGCGGCTGGTCGATGGATCCTTATGTCGAAGTCGTCCAGACACTTTTTAACTATTCTCGTTCCCAGTTCAAAGACCTCAAAACTTTTTACTTTCACAATTCAATTTACGACTTTGTGTGGGAAGACCCCCCCAGACGATATAAGCCTCAGCGTATCCAGGATTTAGCAAGCTGGGACCCGGACTCAAGACTCGTCATTGTTGGCGACGCCAGCATGGCTCCCTATGAGCTTATGGCGACCGACGGCTCCATCCACATCGAGGAGCGGAGCGGACTACCGAGTATTGATCGACTGAACCTCTTGGCAAAGTTGTTCCGTCATTGCGCTTGGCTTAACCCGACACCTTCGAGGCTATGGTCCATGACCAGAACCATTGGGATAATTTACAGTATCTTTCCCATGTTCGAACTTACCCTGGATGGTCTTGACGGGGCCGTCACACAATTGATGAGCCGCAATTAGAAAATTTTGCAGCCGACTTGTTTGGTGAATTTTGTTACTCGACTTGTTGATAAGTGCAGTATCGTGAAGATGTACGCTCTCTCAAGAATAAATTGCCGTTGGGACGCGGTTCGATAAGCGCCGAATTTTCGTAAGATTCACGGATCGCCTTGAGAATTCT
>CAIXMD010000261.1 GCA_903920415.1 uncultured Desulfomonile sp. | reverse complement strand
GCCCAGCCTCAAAGATCTTCCTGAATACGTAAAAGATGATATGATAATCCACTTTGTGAACAATGTGGACGAAGCGATCCGCATTGCTCTGGTCGTGGAACCCACAGCTTTGTGTGCTCCAACTTTCTTGGATCAGCCCATTCTTCCTCTCTTTTCTGAAGAGCCGGGGCAATATGTGCTGAACATTCCAGGAGCACCCTTAGCCGGTCCGGCAAGATGCGATTCCTGGAAGTGTACCTAGTCTTTCGATTTCCTGCAAGAATTTGTCTTAGGCAATGCGCTCTACGGTCCATCAGGAGGTAACTGAATGGAGACCCCGGATAGTAAGCACAGATTTAATACCCTCGCTCTTCATGCCGGCCAGGAACCTGATCCTTTTACCCTCGCTCGTGGGGTGCCGGTTTACAGGACCTCTTCGTATGTCTTCCGGGATACGAAGCACGCTGCCGATTTGTTCTCTCTGAAGGAATTGGGGAATATTTACACGCGATTGATGAACCCTACCTCCGACGTCCTTGAAAAGAGAATGGCTGCTCTCGAAGGTGGGGTTGGGGCTCTCGCCCTCGCCTCTGGGACCGCTTCAATATTCTATTCGTTGATCAACGTCATGGAAGCCGGGGAAGAATTCATTTCCAGCAGCAACCTCTATGGCGGAACCTATACAATGTTCAATGATATACTTCCCCATTTAGGGATTAAGGTCCGCTTCGTAGATTACAATTCGCCCGCACAGTTCCGGGCTGCACTGAACGCAAAGACTCGGGCAATCTTCCTGGAGACAATCGGAAATCCTATTCTCGGCGTTCCGGATTTCGAAGAGATATCGGCTCTAGCAAGAGAAGCCCATGTTCCCATGATTGTGGACTCTACCTTCACACCTCCTTGTATTTTTAGGCCTTTAGAGCACGGTGCGGACATCGTTGTTCATTCACTCACCAAATGGATCGGAGGACATGGCACAGGCATCGGGGGCATCGCTGTCGACTCAGGAAGATTCGATTGGACCGATCCCAAATTCGGCCTTTTTAATGCACCCGAGCCTTCTTATGGGGGTATCCGTTTCGGCCATGACCTGGGAAATCTTGGGCCGATGGCTTTCATACTCAGGATGCGACTTGTTCCCCTGCGCAACCTGGGGGCATGCATAAGCCCAGACAATGCCTGGATGTTTCTTCAAGGGCTTGAGACGCTTTCTCTCAGGATGGAACGCCACTGTTCCAATGCCATGGCTGTGGCTCGGTATCTCGAAAATCATTCTCGGATAGCCTGGGTGAGATATCCGGGCTTGCCTTCAGATCCGTCTTATCGGTTGGCTCAACGCTATTTCCTGGACGGACAGGCAGGCGGAATGGTGGTGTTCGGCATAAAGGGGAAGACCAAGCAGGCGGAAGGATTCATAGACCGCCTCAAATTGTTTTCACACCTTGCCAATGTAGGAGACGCCAAGAGTCTGGCAATTCATCCGGCCAGTACAACCCATTCCCAATTGAGTTCCGAGCAACAGATGGCGGGAGGCCTTCCACCGGATTTGATCCGACTGTCGGTCGGCATTGAAGACATAGACGATATCTTGGAGGATTTGGAGCAGGCCTTGCCTTGAATTCGTGGACGGATTAAGTTTTAGAAAGTCGAAAGAACTCCATGCCTGGGGCGCCGATTGGGAGCCTGGTCAGACATGGGATTCGGCTTCGAGTCTCCTGGAAGGAAAGAATGGAGTCCACTGAGTTCATCAAGGAATACGCAGACTCCGATGGACGCTATGGTCCGGTAAAGACCCAGTTCGCGGATTTCGACGGAATTGAATTGGAGTCCGGAGCTTTTTTAGGCCCGTTGAGAGTTGCTTACGAGACCTACGGCACCCTTTCGCCTAAGTATGACAATGCAGTGTTAATTCTCCATGCTCTGTCCGGGGACGCGCATGTGGCCGGGATCAACGAGAAGGGCAGGATAGGCTGGTGGGACGCCTTGATTGGTCCTGAGAAAGGCATAGATACCGACAAATATTTCGTCATCTGTTCAAACTGCCTTGGTGGGTGTATAGGGACCACCGGTCCTCCCAGTATAAACCCGGCGACCGGCAAACCTTATGGACGCTCATTTCCTCTTATCACCATGGGCGACATGGTAAACGTCCAAGCGCTTCTGGTGAAACACTTGGGCATAGATCGTCTTCATAATGTTATCGGTGGCTCCATGGGAGGGACGCAGGCCCTGGAATGGGCGGTTCGCTATCCCGATATGATCCGGTCCGCCATCGTGATTGCTGCCACCGCGAGGTTATCTCCCCAAGGAATTGCGTTCAATTGGGTAGGACGAAATGCCATATATAGTGATCCTGCACGGCCTTGCACGGAATCCGACCAGGGAGACGCGTATCAGAAGGTGGGGAGAGGTCTTGCAGTAGCCCGGATGATCGGCCATATTACCTACCTCTCCGAAGATACCATGGAAGCCAAATTTGGCCGCAAGCGAGCCCTAAAGGACGTTGACGGTTACCGGTATAGTCTTGGTGAGAATGGAAAGGAGGGTGGCGAGTTCGAAGTTGAGTCATACCTGGAACATCAGGGAAGCACCTTCATGGAAAGGTTCGATGAAGATTCCTATGTAGTTATCACCAAGGCCATCGACCGGTTCGACCTAGAAGCCGCTCACGGAGATCTCGTTACCGCGTTCAGGAATATAAAAGCTAAAATGCTGGTCCTCTCGTACACTTCCGATTGGCTTTATCCGACTTCGATGTCACTTACCATAGTACGAGCTTTGCAAGCTTTGAACAAACACGTCTCCTTTGTGGAACTCGATCTTCCGTATGGTCACGATTCGTTTTTGGTGAGTGCCGGTATGCCGACTTTGACCCGGATCGTCAGGGGGTTCCTGAATGGTGTAGTATGAAAGTAATATTCAACGGTTTTACGGAAGAATTTGACGGCAGTAATGTAACCATTCGGGACATCTTGAACATCACCAACGAAGACGACCCCGGGGTCATCGTGGAGGTCAACGGTCGCTTCGTTTATAGAAAAGATTTTACTACCACAATTATTATGGAGGGTGACCGGGTGGAGTTTATTCATCCTTCGTTCGGGGGTTAGGCTCTCCGCTTCACCATCATGAGACTCGAGTAATCTAAGACAGATTCACTTTCGGTGGGCAGTGGCGACTGCCGTCCGGCATATGCATCCCGGATCAGGCTCCAACCGTACGATCTGAAACTGATTGCCCCAGAATTCCATAACCAATAGCCCCGGAAGTATATCATCTTTTCGTCCCACCAGGATCTTCAAGGCTTCGCTCACTTCAACGGACGCGACTGCAGTAGCTGCTGCCGAGAGTACACCCACCGTTGAAGCTCTTGGGTGGCCGTCAACCGCTTGCGGATCGGGCCACAGGCACCGAAGGCATGGTGTCACCCCGGGGATAATCGTCATGACGTTTCCTACGGTTTCTACTGCGCCTCCAAAAACATAAGGGATGCCTCTCCTGATGGCCGTGTCGTTGATCAAGTACCGGGTTCTGATATTGTCCAGGGCATCAACGACCAGATCCATGCCGCTGGTAAGTCTTTCCACGTTGTGAGGCTCTATGAATTCTGCTACCGCTTCGATTTCGATCTGGGAATTCGAAGCCATTAAGTGTTCTCTGGCGACCTGCGCCTTGGGAAGTCCAAGGATCACGTCTGATTCATCATAGAGGATTTGCCTGTGGAGGTTGTGCAATTCGGCGGCGTCACCATCCACTATCCTCAAAAACCCCACTCCTGCTCTCGCAAGAAGGATTGCGATGAGCGACCCGAGGGCCCCTAATCCTGCGATGAGAACTCTTGAGTGCTCTATTCTGTGCTGACCCTCTTTTCCTATCACTTTAAGGAGTGTATGGCGGCTGTATCGGTTTATTGGAGATTCCATGTCAAATTTGCCTTTGAGCCTCTATAAAATGGATGTGTCGCAAGAGAGCGAGTATCTAATCGGCTTTGAATTTAAGAAGATTTTTCCCGGCAAGCAAGACAAATCAGACTACCTCCGTGCCTTCCGCCTATCAAGCGGGAATGAAACTATAATCAGCATAAGCTTTTGATATTTTGTTTTTCTTTGTACCATAACCGTATTCCACCATATTACCCGGTAAGTTGTAAAACAAAATTCAAGGATTGTATTGACAGGAGTAACCCAGTAGCATAAAATATTGTAAGTTATAGTGTTGGTACGTCTGCCTGTTCACCTTTGTTTATGTTCGGCTCATAAAACTGAGCTGAAAGGAGAAAAAGATGAAACGAACAGGAATATTTTTGCTGGCATTGCTCGCCGTCATGCAGGGTCCTGCTTTTAGCCAGGGTGTTATTGATTCGATTTTTGGACCCGGTGGGTTCGGCATAACTGGGGGAGGCCAAGCTGCAAATCAGTTTGATAGCTCTCAATACTACGGGGGGAATGTCGATCCGAGCCGGCAGTATTCTCAGCAACCCCAACAGGGATATCAACAAGGCCCTCAGGGTTATCCGGGATACGGCCAACAGGGATATCAACAAGGTCCTCAGGGTTCTTCGGGATACGACCAACAGGGATATCAACAAGGCCCTCAGGGTTATCCGGGATATGGCCAACAGGGATATCCTCCTCAGGGTTACGGTAATCAGCAAAGCCAACAGTACGACAACACTCAGGAAGGCATTTATTCCGACTGGCATAATCAGCAATTGGGTTCTAACGCCCCACCGCCTGAGCAATATGGCCCTCCCGGCATTCAGGCGGCTCCTCCTGGACCGCCTCCGGTAGCCGCCCCCCCAAGCCCTCGAGTAGCTCCTTCCAGGTCTCAGCGTTCAGCAACTAGCCCCCAAGCGGGTGCGTCCAGACCCACCACCCAGGGTCGAGCCCAGCGTCCCGGCCAGTACACTGCTGAACAGACAGGCAGGTTCGGGGATGCGCTTCCACCTGGAGCCGCGAGAATTACTACCACTACACCTGAGGGTACCTCAGTGCAGTACTACCCTCCTGGAGGACAGCCCGAATCTGATGATCAAGCCGTACGAGAACAGCCACGGCAAGCTCGGCCTCGTTCCGCTGCATCGAGAACACCCAGGGCACCGCAAACAACTCCACAGGAGCAGACGGTCACCAGCCCGTCTTCCATAGCCATGCCGAAGCCCGTAACTATTCCTCAGGGACAAGATCCCAGATCGGGCTGGGGTGCTACCGTCAAACCATGAAAACCTTTTGCTACGGTTAACGCCGGGGGTTACCGAATGAAGTCAGGTCTTGCCGTTCGCAGCGGAGGGGATCCACCGGTAACAATAGCGTAATTAAGATACTTCTTTGAAGGCACCTTTGGACAGAGACTCTTCTCTCGTATCTTCCCTTTTTTCCGTCCCGACCTTACGGTTGATCCCTTGACCGTACAAGGGATGGGGGATAATTTACCAGGAATCTGTACATTACAAGAATTTCTTGTAGCAGGAGATCCTCCTATGATTGATTCGCCCTCCAAGAAAGAGGCCTGTGGAATATTCGCTATTTATGGAGCGGAGGATCCGGCCCATCTCATATATTTGGGCCTTTACGCACTCCAACACCGAGGCCAAGAGTCCGCGGGAATAGTAATCAGCGATGGTACGGAAGTCAGGGCACACAAGGGTATGGGCCTCATCTCGGATGTTTTCAAGGACGGGGCATTCCAGGGGTTCAAAGGCACCATGGGGATAGGACATGTCCGATATTCTACCACGGGAAGTTCTATGTTAAGAAACGCTCAACCTTTCCTGGTCGAGCAAATCGATCGCATTTTTGCCCTGGGACATAACGGTAACATAGTGAACATAGCCAATCTCAGAAGGCATCTCGAATCCCGCGGGGCCATATTCCAAACTTCTACCGATTCCGAGCTTATTGCCCATCTTGTGCTTCACAAAAAAGGTTCGCTGGAAGAGCGACTGATAAAGGTTTTCGAGGAGTTAAGAGGGGCCTGGTCAATAGTATTTTTGACACCCGGAGGCATCCTTGCCGCACGCGATCCTTACGGATTTAGGCCACTTTGCATTGGACGAAAAGGCGACGCGATCATTTTTACCTCCGAGACCTGCGCTCTGGACATCATCGAGGCTGAATATGTTCGTGACGTGGAACCGGGGGAGATTGTTATAGCTGATCACAACGGCCTCAGATCGATTCAGGGTTCCCGCAAGACCAACTCTGCAATGTGTATATTTGAGTATATATATTTTGCCCGCCCTGATTCGATGATCTTTGGACATGGTGTGTACAACGTACGGAAACAACTGGGATTTCAGGCAGCAATTGAAAACCCCGTAGACGGCGCCGATCTCGTAGTTCCGATGCCCGCATCGGGAAATTATGCAGCACTTGGTTATTCTCAGGGGAGTGGGCTTCCCTTTGAATACGGTGTGATAAGAAACCATTATGTGGGTCGAACGTTTATCCAGCCCTCTGCCTCGGTACGAAATCTCGGAGTCAGGCTGAAGCTCAATCCAGTCCGTGAGATACTTGAAGGCAAGAAAGTTGTCGTTGTGGATGATTCCATTGTAAGGGGTACCACGAGTAAGCTGAGGACCAGGGCACTCAGGGAAGCCGGGGCCCGAGAAATACACATGAGGATAAGTTGTCCGCCGATCCGTTTCCCCTGTTATTACGGAATAGATTTTTCAAGCAAAGGCGAGCTGATCGCCTGCAACAACTCGGTTCAAGATATATGTGATTTTATAGAGGCCGATTCGCTGGCTTATCTCAGCCTTCAAGGGAT
>CAIXMD010000260.1 GCA_903920415.1 uncultured Desulfomonile sp. | reverse complement strand
CGAACTGGTCGGCAAGGAAAAGGTTCTCGCATCAGAACCCGAACTCCTCTGCTATTCCTATGACGCAACCCCCCTTGTCTCGTTTCGGCCCGACGCGGTCGTCCGAGCACACTCCGAGGAAGACTTGGCAAGAACCCTCGAATTTGCTGCCAACGAAGGCATCCCCGTTACCCCGCGCGGAAGCGGCACCGGCTTGAGTGGCGGATCTGTGCCCGTAAATGGTGGAATCGTCATTGTTACCACCGCCATGGACCGCATTCTCGACTTCGACGCGGATGACATGTCCGTCACCGTCGAACCGGGAGTGATCACCGCGAGCCTCCACGCAGTAGTCGAAGCCCAGGGCCTTTTTTACCCGCCTGACCCGGGGAGTATGAAGATCTCGACGATCGGCGGAAACGTGGCTGAGAACGCTGGAGGGCTCAGGGGACTCAAGTACGGGATCACCGGCGATTATGTCCAGGCCCTGGACACGTATCTCGTTGACGGCTCCAAAGTCCGGTACGGAACCAAGTGCCTCAAGGATGTCGCCGGATATAATTTGACCAAGTTCTTGGTGGGAAGCGAAGGGACCATAGGGATCTTCTCCAGGATTGTCCTCAGGCTCATTCCCAAACCTCAGACCAAGAAAACTTTCCTAGCTTTGTACGATGACGTCCTAGACGCGGCCCGCACGGTTTCAGCCATCATATCCCACAAGGTCATTCCCTCGACTCTTGAACTGATGGATTCGGTGACCATCAACTGTGTCGAAGATCACATGAATATCGGCCTGCCGCGCGATGTGGAAGCACTCCTCCTCATCGAAACCGACGGGCACCCTGAGGTTGTTCGAGAGGAAGCCGAGGTAATCGAACAGGCTTGCAGGGCCTGCCGCGCAAAGACGGTCAAGGTGGCGAGGGATTCCAAGGAAGCCGATGAACTAGCAACCGGCCGGCGCATGGCACTCTCGGCGCTGGCCAGGGTAAGGCCCACGACGATCCTTGAAGACGTGACGGTTCCTCGTCCCGCGATTCCCGACATGATGGCGACGATCAGACAGGCGGCCCATGAATACGGAATAACAATCGGGACATTTGGTCATGCGGGGGACGGTAATCTGCACCCCACGTGTCTTACGGACGAACGGGACAAGGACGAGATCGACCGAGTCGAACAGGCGTACGAGGTGATTTTCGACAAGGCGATTAGTCTCGGGGGTACGATCTCAGGGGAGCACGGCACTGGAATTAGCAAAGCTAAATACCTGCCGAAAATGGTGGGGCCCAAGGCCATTGAGGTAATGAAAAGAATCAAGCATGCCTTCGACCCTGAAGGCCGCCTCAATCCGGGAAAAATATTTCCGAAGGATATGGAATAGCTCCCATGCCACACCATGCCGATTCAGAGAAAATTGCCAAGGCTTTAGCTACCCTAGACATCCACAATTACGGCGACGTTCTTCAGTGCATGAGGTGCGGGACCTGCCTCCCCACGTGCCCAACTTATCGTACCGACGGGATAGAGACGCAGTCTCCCCGTGGTCGCGTGGCCATGATCAAAGCGGTGATAGACGGGCGGTTACCGGCCTCCGAAGAGTTCGTGGAACACATGTACCACTGCCTGGACTGTCGAAACTGCCAGACAGTTTGCCCCGCAGGAGTCAAGGTGGGTGAACTGGTAGTTGAGGCAAGGCACAGGATCGAGGAGAACTCTCCTCAAGCATTATTGAAACGGTTTATGCTCCAGTATGCAGTTCGCAGCCAGAAGAGACTGTCGCACTACCTGGTGCCGGTGCGGTTGTACCAGTACCTTGGGCTCCAATGGCTCGTCCGGAAGTCCCAGATCCTGCAATTGATCTCCTCCGATCTCGATTTTATGGAAGCGCTCCTCCAGCCGCTTCCTCTGCGGCCGCTGACCTCCATGATCCCGGAAGAAATCCCCGCGGTCGGCAAAGAAAAGGGCCGCGTCGGTTTTTTCCTCGGTTGCGCCATGAATCTCATGTTTGCGGATGTCAGCCGGGACACCATCACCTTGCTCACTCGTGCCGGGTACACGGTCGTGGTGCCGAGAGGCCAGCAGTGTTGCGGAGCGCCCAATATCGCGGAAGGGGAGCGGGCGGTTTACCGCGAAATGGCAGAGCACCACGTCAACCTGTTCGAGGGGAAGGAGGTGGAAGCCATTGTTACGGACTGTGCGGCTTGCGGCGCGGAACTGAAGGCCTACCGCGAGACTTTGGGAAAGCAGGGCCGTGTTGCCGAGAAGGCCTCGGCTTTCTCTGCAAAGGTTCGGGACATCTCCGAGTTTCTGGCGATCGCGCTTGGGGACGACATCAAACTCGGTGCAATTCCTGAGGTTGTCTGCTTCCACGACCCATGTCATCTCCGCCATGGACAGAAGCTCATTTTTCCTCAACGGGACCTGCTGCACCGCATCCCGGGCCTGACTTACCGGGAAATTCCCGATGATGGTCAGTGTTGCGGTTCCGCCGGCATTTACAACGTCACTCACCGGGAACGTTCCATGAAGATCCTGGAAGCCAAGATCACAGCAATCGGAAAGACCGGGGCCCGGACGGTGATCACTTCAAACCCGGGCTGCTTGTTGCAGCTTTACTATGGCAAGAAGCGGTGGAACCAGACTTGGAACGTGTCTCACATTTCACAGGTTCTTCGTCTATCGTTGGATCTTGGCAACCAAGGAACAAACAGATGAACTCCTGTTGACTCAGGGAAGGAGGAGGTACTAACATGTCATGGCAGCAGGTGTATAATCCGTTGAACAGTATTGCCCTGTCGACGCTCTTTGCCGCAATACCTATCGTGGTGTT
>CAIXMD010000259.1 GCA_903920415.1 uncultured Desulfomonile sp. | reverse complement strand
TGCTCAGCAGTGAAAAGGACTTTTTTGCTTTCTGAATCCCTTTGGCTTTGAATTCATCCTTGATCTCTTCATTCTTGAGAAAATATATCCACTCGTCAAGTGATGTTGTCGCTATGCGGTTAAAATTGTTGACCTTGATCAGGTAGTATTCGGGATAAAGAGTACTGATCCGGCTTTTGCCATACTGCGTCTGCTGACGGCTATCAAGTTGCAAGGTGTCGTGATCATGAATGCCCACAAAACTTGTGGTGCCGTGGTAAACATAGTCGGTGCCGTGACCAAGATCGAAGTAAAGAATATTGACGGAGATAACCTTAACCAGTTTTGCATAGCTCTCACCCTCTTTCTGATGTTCGGTGATAACACGGGAGATACCATAAAGCATCCGTTGCAGGTAATCAAATTCCCGATCAAACTGCACTTCGATAATAATGATCTCGCCTTTGCTGTTTTTTACTTTGAGATCGACACGGTTGAATTTGTCGGCTCTGCTCTCCTTGTTGCTTTCACTCTCCAGAATTTCAAGGATAAGAATATCTTCGCCCAACAGCTCACTCAAAAAACCTTCAAGTATCTCAAAGTTGGCTTTGCTGCGCAAGAGACGTTTCATTGCCCAGTCGAAGGTGATCAGTTTTCGGGGTGATCGGGTGCTCACGGTTTTCTTGAATAATTTGTTTGGCTACTGTGTGAACGTAGTATATATGAAATAAATTCCCTGTGCAAACGATTTGTCCGACACCCTGCTGGCAAAGTAAAAAGGGGCGCCGTGTAGGGCATTCGTGAAAACCCACAGACATCCATGCCTTTTGCATCGAGAGAAATCAATGTTCAAAGTTCAAGGTTCAAAGTTCAAAGTTTAAGACGATTGCTGCAATGTAACCGGAGCGACAGCAATACTTGTGGCTTGTTCCATACTAAACCATCTTGCCATGAGCTTTTGAGTAACCCCTGTCTGACGGCGGTGGCTCATAGATTTTTTGTGTACAGGCCAGCTCCTCCCTGATCATTTCTCGCAACTCTGCAGGCTCAAGAACCTCTGCCTCTCTGCCGTAACGCATGACCCAGTGCATCAAGGCATCAAGTGCCCCGACACGCTTGTTCCTCAACTTGCAGGGTTACGTGCCAGCGATGTTCCCGAATCCATTGAGCCTGATAGGGGGTAAACCTGATAGAGACATGCTGAACAGTCTCCTCATGAATCTGGTCGAAACTCTCTTCGATGTACCGTTCAATGGAAAATGAAGACGGAATAGTAAACTGCTTCTCTGTCAGTGAGATATCCCTTATGCGAGAAACAACAAATGAGCGGATATCTTTTCTGAGTTCACAATATCCGATCAGCGACCAATTCTCGTTTGAGTGAGAAAATTGCAATCGATAGACGACGATGGAACCATCCGATACAACCAAAAAAGGTTATACACCAACACTCTCGACTTGACCTGGCACAACACGACAAGCAGCCTCCAAAATACTTGCGATGTGGGGCGATAGTTCAGCAATACGATTGGAACGAGCACGCACAACCACGATACCGAAAGGCAGGATTTTGATGTTTTGCTGAAACTCAAGATTTCGGTCAAGTGTGACAAATACATCACAGACACGATGTGCACGACGAAGCAGATCGCCATTTTTAATACCTGACCAACCCAGACTATGGATCGTTGCGATCTCATGCCCTGCAAGCATTTTCGCAAAGTCCACCGGAAAATTTTCATCAAGCAGTATGCGCATAGTTTGTCACGGATTCACAGGCATCATCAAGAACGGTAATGGCTTGTTTGCGTGTAACAGAGGGAAATTGGCGCAAAAATTCCTCCAAAGTGTCGCCTCCTTCAAGATAGTCGAACAGGGAGCGAACCGGAACTCGAGTACCCATAAACACTACAGCTCCACTGAGTATTTCAGGGTCGCGATGTGCAACATTGGAACATGTCGTCATGTGAATTCTCCAAATGTTCAGATTATGAAAAGTTAGAAACGTTGCATGTCCACCACGCGCACTTTACCCTGGAGATAACTCCGCAGACGCGCCGACTGGGGCTTATCCGATTCTGTTACTTCAGCATTAACGGCATCCTGCACGAGCACATTTCCAAAGATGGCATCAAGCAAGGCGAGGCTATCGCAAGTAGCAAGAGCAATCAAGGCCGAGGCATCTGCGACAAGAATCATGATTGTGCAAAGCCATTAAGTTCTTCAAGCAATTCATCTCGCGTTATATCAATAACAGGTTGTCGATTGGTTTTGCAGATACTCATAACGTCATAAATATCGCAACCAGCCAACTCCGCCGCTTTACCCAGCATGACCCTTCTTTGCTGATAGAGCCAAAGAGCATAAGAGATACGAACTTCTTGCCGAATGTCAGACACTGCCTGAAATGCAACAAAATCATCGGTTAAACCAATGGCTATTTGCATAATAAGCCTCTGCTTTGTGATAATGTTGATACAACAACCATAACAAACGCATTTTCCTTTTGTACCGTTCCTTGTACCTCAAGCTTTGCCAATTCAGCACTTTTCTTGCTGCGGGAGTTCCTGGACGATTAAGCTGCCATTCTCGCATGTCGTTCATGTCGGCGAACTGCCAAGACCATAAGCCTCTGCGCAAAAAAACACCAATCTCTCGTGACAGGCAAATAACTCAGGAGTCGCCTTGAACATTTCGGTAAAAAACAGGGAGAGCCGTCCAGCGTCCTCTTCATACTCATGATTAACGGCATTGCGTATTTCTCGAATCATCTTCCAGCGCTCTACCGACTCCAACACCTTGAGCTTTTCCATAAAAGCCAATACTGAACCAAAACGCTCGACCTCAACCTCTTCTTCAATGGCTATCGCTCTCATGGTCTTCCCGAGATGCTCCTGAAACTCGCTGAACCGTACACGAAAAGCAGCGAGCATTTCGTGCTGCTCCATGCTCATGGCCTGCCAATTCGTCACAGAAAAGATTTCGCTGCACCGCTCAAAAGAGTGCGCCAGATAGTCACGCATACGCTGCACATGATCCAATTGCCTTGCAATAAGGCGCAAATGCTCGGTCATAAGAGAACCCCCTGCTTTTTTGCGATATGATAGATTGGTTCATCCTTCACATGATCATTAACAACCAGATCAACGTGCAGGTCTAAACTCTCTTCGATAGATACTTTACAGTGCAGTGCCGCCATTGGCGCATTACTCTGCGTCGTCTCCACATACAAGTCCACATCTCCACCGCGCCGCGTATCGTCAACGCGCGAACCAAACAACCATACTTTAGCATCGGTGCCGAAGTTTTGCCGGGTTGCCCGAAGTATGTGCTGCTGTTGTATATCGGTGAGTCTCATAACGTTTTTATTCATCCGATAGAATTTGCAAGAGAGAATTATCAAAAGGGGCTACCAATTTCAGAGATGTATTTTGCAATATACCTGACATCATGATCTGAAATGCTCCATCGGTATCACAAAAGCCTTTCTCGTATTTTTTACAGTTGATGGCGAGTCGAAATTCGATAAAGCAGGTGCTCCCGATCCGCCTCTTCGTCACGACTGTGCATTTTCCGATGGCAGTTCGGGCAAAGAGCTACAACATTTTCAATCAAGTCATAGCCACCACGCGACAACCAAGTCACATGATGTGATTCAAGATAGGGTTCAGAGTCGAGCGTCAGAAACGGAGCAGGCTTTTTGCACAGGTCACAAGCACCATCAGCCAGCATTTTGGCATACTTTGCAACATAAGGGTCTCTGATAAAGACTGTTGTTGCTGCCAATTCAATCTTTTGCGGCACAGGACTCGCCATTGCTGCCCGTCTGGCCAGTTCATTCCTGTCGAGGGTAGCAACGCGCCGTTCACTCTCCTCATACCAGGATGCCAGTGAGCGACTATCAGGGTTCGATGGTAGGGCTGAAAGTGTCGGTGGTTCAATGTCAGATGTCTGGGATTCGGGGTCTTTCTGATAAACGTTGTTGACATCGTCTCCGGCTAATCTCTCTGTCGATAAAAACGGATTTCGTGGATTATCAGCGACTGGCTGTGCTGAGTCTGACTTGTATTTTACAAGGCAGTATATCCCTCTTTTTGGTTGATAAATTTCCGTGTGGTGTTTTAGTGCAGAAACCTGTGTTGTAATAGTGCTTGTATCTAAATCAGGATCTGACTGAGAAATCATAGGCCATAGTATGCTATAATTCAAACCATTCGGGTAGGCTTCAAGTAATTCTAAAGCTCTCTCTCGTATTCGCTGAATGGGACCTTTAGTTGCTTTCATGGCGTTTTAAAATAAAATGATGCATCAAGTTATATAACTGTTTTTTTATAGCAACGTCAGGCCTCTTTATACAATGAAATCAGCCGCATGAAATGCCGCTGGCTCCATGTAATGGTACACTCTTCACCAGCAAGATTAATTTTGATGCTGACTTTTTGAGCACGACTACCGCTGCCCTCAAATTCGGCTATTTTATCATGGATGTCCTCCAGCCATTCAAAACTGGCGTGCTTTAGCTTTGCCATGGTATCAGCACTAATGCAAAGCATATTGCCCGCATCATTGAAATAACTGGTATTGATGCTCGATAACAGACAGCAAGCCTCAAAGTAATTTTCTGACTCACCTTCGGCATTAATCGATGCTTTAGGAAAGGTTGCTCCCGTAATCTGGCAGCGACCTTGATACTCCTTATAAAGAAAATTACGAGACTCCTTATTGTCTGCTTTGTCACGCACAGGAGAAAAACTGATGAATTGAGGGTTTTTCAAGTGTTCTTCCACTGCATTAGCAGCGTCCTCATCAAGCTTGTTCTGGTAACGATCTGGATTTTTAACAGAATAAGATTGTTCTCCCTCACCAGTTCCCTGCTGCACCGAGCTGGTTCCTCGTTGTGGCCTGTGCATATTAGCAAGACCAACCCTAAACGATAGTACAGGAACAGATGGAATTTTGCTTGGCACAAGTTTTTCAAATTTTTCAAGCTCATCGTCTGATGCGTTAGCAATTCGTTCAAGCAATTCTTTCTTACGAGGATTACCCTTAGATAAAGTATCAGCAGCCTTTGCCTCTTCAGGTTTTTTCATTCCCAGTTTGTCAGCAACCTCTTTCGAGCGAATGGATGCAGCGTCAAACTCTTCTGGTAAATCCGATAGGAGCAGCTCAGAGGGCTTGCGCCACATTCCATTTTTATCAGGTAACCATTCACGGTCACGACACAATTTACCGACCTTTGTATATTCAAGGTTTTCCTTTGTTCCATGTAAATCGGTTTTGTTGGAAGCCGATTTAGTCATCCCAGAGATAATGCGTGGCGTATCACACATAATACACCATAAAGTAGTGCACCTTTCTCTATTCCAATTATCCAAAGCAGCCTCGATTCCTATGACCGTTGCATCCGGTTTGAAACCCTTTAGCCCTTGTTTGTTGTCGCCCCATGCAGACTTCAGTGTAACATTAAATTCATCCGTATAATGAAGATGTAGTGTTAATGAATCAGATAGGTCTATCAATCCATATAATTCTTTGGGTATAGAATGATGTAAAAAAAATAAGTATCTTCGTCAACAAGTTGTTTCAACCATGCTTCATGATCTGGTTTTTTATCAAACAAACCCGAGCAATTCGGTTTTCGCCAAATCACTTTTTCTGGTTCAGCTCCGCTTGCATGAATGCATGCTATCCATGCGACATTATCCAAGCTGGTCTTAAGTTTTTGTTTTGCGGCATCGTTAGAATCGGCATAAGACTTACTGATTTTATACAGATCCTCGCGGTAAGAAGTTTCATTGAATACATCTGTTAACGGATATTTTGGAAGAATCACTCTCTCCACAATAGCCACTGCATCGATCTCTCGAACACCGACTTTTTCAAGAAACTTATAAACAGTCTGATTTACACCACTATCTGTTGTATAAACCCCCTTCTCAACTTGCGGGAAAAGGGCATCATCTACTTCATCGGAAGAAAAGTAGCATTCGCATCCCTTGCGATAAGTTCCATCACTGGTAAGAATAATTTCAATATCTGCCAGTTTGTTTGCATGATTTTCGAGATAAGCATACAGTTTCTGATGCCACTTTTGATCTTTATCACGCATCCAAATACTTTGATCATCATCACCCATAGATGCTAATGCTGACACAAGGTCATTATCTGTCCATTCCTTGATATCCAACATGGACAGAAAGTTATCCTCGCGCTGATTCCTTTGAGATGGATTTGCCACCCACATTGGCGAGCAATAGTTATCTGCAAGCAGAATTACTAAATCATCGTCATCAATCAGATCCGACAGATCCCCCTGTCCACTAAATATGCCGGATGCGGCGGCGTATCCGCCGCGTTTCATCGGGACAAGCTCCTGTCCCTTGAATTCTTTTACCAATCGGGTCATGATTGGCTTATAAAAATCAGGCACATTGTCTTTATCATTGGGAAGAAGAGCCAAACTCTGTACAGACAACAAGCCTTGATCGCGGATTTCGTGCATAGATTCGGCAAGCAGTTCAGCCAAATGATTGCGCAGTATGTCGTTTCCTGCATACTTCCGCACACTATCACGTGCAATGGTCGAGGCAAAAGGTGCATGAAGATGAAAGCGTAGGTTGGAAGTTACCGTCTCTGCCGGAAAATAGATACACACGCGTCCTGGTTCGATGGGTACAAGTTCCCATTTGGAGGTGGCAGTTATGCTATTGTCGTTTCTCTGCTTCTTGGAATCGGCTTTCGCTTCGATTGGCGACATCTCAAAAGCCAGTGCAATATGGCAGGTTTTTATATTGTTATTTTCATCTTCAGCATCCTCATCTTC
>CAIXMD010000258.1 GCA_903920415.1 uncultured Desulfomonile sp. | reverse complement strand
TTGACTGTGGAAGATTTCTTAGTAGCGTTCCGACTCAATCCGTGCCGTCCCATATTCTACGTTAAGGTGCTGAGGCCTGAGAAGGTTCCTTGGGATTCGCCGCACGATGCCTGTCGGTCAGGCCCCCCTGGGGGGACTTACATACCGAACGTCGAAGCGGAGAGAATCATCGCTCTTGAAATCTTGGTTACATTTTCCGATGAGCCGGACTGGGGCATGGACCAGGACCTGTTCGACATTGAAGATTACGAATATGGGCAGCCCCCATTCGGGGACAGAACAGGAAAAAGTTCCCAAGCTCCTTTCCACATGGCATTTCTTCAAGACAATTTATTACTCCTCAAAATTCTTCCCCGTCTAAGAAAGAGTTTTATGAAAGAGCGAATCAGTATATTTCTTGCTTTAGCTGGGCTGGCCTTACAGAAAGAGATATATTATTGGGGTTGGCGCTTTACGGCCTGGGCTATGCATTACCTTCAGGACCTGACCCAGCCTTATCACGCTCATCCATTTCCACCTTCGCTACTCCGCATACCCGGGATTCTCATCATGAACCGTAGTCGACACGGTGTCGTAAGAGGTATAGGAAACTATCTAAAGAATCGCCATATCCTTTGTGAGGCTGCAGTGCATTTCCTCCTGAACGAAGAAGTAAAGAAACGACTTGACCATCCCTTCCTGAAGGCGTTGTCGAGCCCTAAGGGATCGCTTGGAGGATCTTTGGGAACATTAATGAAAGAGTCTGCTCGGATTGCCGGCTCATTGGCCAGGAGGACAGACAAAACCTTAGTCGGTCTCGTTAATGATCCTAGGATCAATGACGGGGACTATTCAGTAGGTGATGACTTTTCCTACCCTCTGGAACGCTCTCTGGAGGAAGCTGCACAGGAGCGGCCAGCTCTTTTCAACGAGTTTCTGGAAATTATCACTATGTGTCTTATACAAACCGGCAGTGTGACGAGGTACGCAGTCGATCTGGCACTGAAACGTAGAACCGATCCGGAAGTTTCTTCGCTTATGCATACCACTTCTCCCTGATGTCTCCGTTGGGTCCCACGTAGAGAATGTCCTTATCTCCAACGGACCGAAGTACTTGTCGTGCGATTTGTTTTTTTTGTCTGGGGCTTATTCCAGAGTGCAAAGCGTACTCATCGAGAAACCTGAAACGATCAGACATATTGACTGCAAGAGGAGTGGAAAGAAAGATCTGCACCAGGTTTTTGACCTTGCTTCTCAGCGACACTGAATGAGAAAATCGCACATCATCATAATCCATCAGAACAAATCGAACCGCCGAATGCAGATGTGTGGCAGGCGAATAATCTGGAATTGTGGTTTGGTCTGATGCTACCATCTCCTTAGAGACCAAAATATTGCACGTCTTGAGGTCTGAATGGAAAACACCTCTCGAGTGCATTGATCCAACGAATCGACCTAAGGCTCTCGCAAGTCCCCTTTTTTCTTCAGTAGTCCATGAAAGCGCAATCCGGTCTAGGATATAGCGGTCAAGTTCTAGTGAGTTGGATACCACTTCCATAACAATCCATTCAGTAATAACTATTCCTAAGCTCATTTTCCTGATCAATGCCAAGGGGTAAGCTGCGCTAACTCTCACCTGGTTGAGCCTGCGGCCGTTAGTGAAGGTCCGTCGGCCCTGAGTTGGCCTGAAAAGTCCTTTGATTCCATGGCAAAAGCCTCTCCAACGGAACTCCTTGACACATACCGCCGGGAAACCAGAGAGCTTTACCAAAGTCACGGCACTTTCAGGAGCATTCTTCAGGATGGAGGCAGCCCTCAGGGAAAGCAATCTCTGGTGTTCACGAATGGATGACAGGACAAAATCCTGAACCAGGTTCGAAGCCAAATTCAATATGAGGCAGGCTTCAGGGCAGATTTCCACATGGAAACCCTGTTTGTGGGTACTACTAGATTTAGCCTGAATAGATCCCTTACCACGGTCTAAATCCATCCTAAGTCTTCCTTTGCAGCGCATCTGAAATACGATATCTCAGATAGTAACGCCAACTCCGGAGTCTAAAGGGCGTCCGTCTTACAGAGCGGTAAAAACATTTCAATGCCTCGGTCATGTCACCAGCCTTGAGGTAAGCTCGGCCGAAAGAAATATCATGATCAGAAAGGGTTTTAAGAAACCTTGTCTTTGGGATGCGCTCCGGGTCATAGTGCTTGAGCAGAATATCATAAGTGTCTTTACGCAGACCGACACGGTCATGACTAGTGTTTGCCTCATACAGGCGGATGAATACGAGCGGTTGATTCACGTAAGCAATGTTATAGTCTCGGGTTATTTTCAACCATACGTCGAACTCGTCGGCAAATCGGTAGCGTGGAGAAAAGCCCCCTATCTTATCAAAAATGTCCTTTCTTATCATGACTGAAGAGGTGTGGATGAAGCTTTCGCAAAAAGCCTTTACAAAGAGATCCCCTTTTGTCCAGATGACGCGTCTGGGTGGGCCGTATTTCTCTCCCAATCTAACGTGCTTAGCAGCCACCAAGGCGACCTCAGGGTTCTTCTTTACAAACGCTGCTTGAACAGCGAGCTTTTCTTTAGCCCAAAGGTCGTCGTGATCCAGGAAGGCAAGCCATTCGCCCTGGGCAATTGCCGCTCCATTATTCCTAGATAAAGCAATGCCGCTGTTCTGTTGTCTAAGAATTCTAATGTCCGGTTGGGGTTCCAGCCATTCCCACGTGCCGTCCGAGGATCCATCGTCGACAATAATTATTTCAAAATCCCGAAAAGTCTGATTCTTCACAGACGTAACGGTTTGTTTTAAAAGGTTGAGTCTGTTAAATGTAGGAATTATGACACTGACGAATGGTCTCATGTTTATCGTCACCGGGGGGATAGGATCTCCTGGACCCTATTGAACACTGCTTCGGGATCGACGCTTCTCATACAAGGGTGATCAAGCATTGGACAGCGGAAATGCCGACATGGAGCACATGGTGCTGAGCCTTGTATTGTGTGCGCGCTAGGTCCGAAAGGTGCTGTTTGCCCTGGGGAAGTCGGCCCGAAAATAGTCAATACGGTCGATGAAGCTGCAACGGCTAGATGAGCGCTTCCAGTATCGTTTGAGATAACCGCTCTGGATAGGGTCATTACAGCCATTGAGGTTATCATATCTGCCTTTCCAGCGAAATTCACGGAACCTGTCCGGCACATCATGGATGTTATGTCGCAAATTATACTTGCCTCATGGGGTGCACCTACAAAGACCACCTGCCCGCCCATTCGATCGATAAGGAGATCGGCCAACC
>CAIXMD010000257.1 GCA_903920415.1 uncultured Desulfomonile sp. | reverse complement strand
GGCAGACTCTCATTGATTTATCCGGCTGCCGGCGTGGATCGTATTTACAAAGCCTTGAAAGAAACTGGATTTAAGCTGTCACGTATGCTATGGATTCACCCGTACGAAGGAGCTGAGCCAGGCCATGTATGTATCGAGTCACGATTGGATGAAAGCGTTCAGGAACTGATCGAGGACCACCTCTACCTTTATCATGGCCGCCATGAACGGACTCAAGAGGCTGAAGCAATACTGGGTGGAGACGAAATTTCGACCCGGTGAAAAGGGTTTTCTCAGTTCATTCATTCATCCTTGAACCACTCATTTGAATTGAGGTAAAATTGGAAGAGTTCAGAAGAATCAAGCGTCTACCTCCCTACGTTTTCCAGATTGTCAACGAACTGAAAATGAAACTGAGGCGGGCAGGAGAAGACATTATAGACCTTGGCATGGGTAACCCCGACATTCCGACACCCCAGCACATAGTAAACAAGGTTGTCGAGGCTGTTCAAAACTCAAGGAATCACAGGTACAGCGCATCAATGGGGATACCCAAACTTCGAGGTGCCTTTGCCGATTGGTGGAAAAGGCGCTATGACGTGGAGTTGGATCCCGACACCGAGATTGTGGCTACCATGGGCGCTAAAGATGCTTTGGCCCATCTGGTATTGGCCACCATAACTCCTGGCGACGTAGTTTTTGCTCCCTCTCCTACGTATCCTATCCATCCCTATTCAGTTGTTATCGCAGGGGGTGATCTCAGGCACGTACCGATTAGGGCAGACCAAGATTTTTTTGAAGACCTTAAAACGGCGGCAAGGTTGACGTGGCCGCTGCCCAAGATGTTGATAATATCTTTCCCCCACAATCCTACCACAATGGTGGTTGATGAAGATTTTTTTAAAAAAATAGTGGATTTCGCCCACGAGTATAAGATCATGGTGGTCCACGATTTTGCCTATACGGATCTGACCTTCGACGGGTATCGTGCCCCCAGTTTTCTCGCTGTTCCTGGAGCCAAGGAAGTCGGCGTAGAGATCCTGTCACTATCCAAGAGCTATTCCATGGCAGGTTGGCGGGTAGGATGCGCTGCCGGAAATGCTCAAATGGTTGAGGCCTTAAGAAGACTAAAAAGCTACATTGACTATGGAATCTTTCAGCCGATACAAATTGCGGCCATCATTGCCTTGAACGAAGACCAGAACTGTGTCGAAGAGATAGTCGCCGAATATAAGGACCGTCGAGATGCTCTCTGTGCAGGTCTCAACGATTGTGGATGGCCGGTGGTTCCTCCTCGAGGGACTATGTTCGTGTGGGCGCAAATACCCGAACAGTTCAAGGGACTGGGTTCGCTGGAATTCTCAAAGATCATGACTGAACAAGCCAAGGTTGCAGTAAGCCCTGGAATAGGCTTTGGTCCTTTTGGCGACGAGCATGTCAGGTTTGCCCTTGTAGAAAACAGAATGCGAATCAATCAGGCAATTCGGGGTATACGGACACTGATGTCGAAAAGTGATGCCGAATCAGGGGATGCCATTTCGGCTGTCAGTTCGGTGGCGGTCTGATTTACGGAAGCTTGGGGACTTTTTATGAAAGAAATTTCCATCGGGCTTATCGGTTTCGGTACCGTCGGGTCCGGAGTGGTAAAAATTCTTCATGAGAGCAGGGAAATTATTGAGGCTCGAGTCGGATTTCCTTTGAAGCTTAAACGCATCGCTGATTTGGACTTAGAATCCGACCGGGGAGTCAAGGTTGCCCAGTCGTTGCTCACTACAGATGCCGGAGAAATCCTTCATGATCCTAATATTGCTATTGTTGTCGAATTGATAGGGGGGTACGAACCTGCCCGAACATTCATCCTCGAAGCATTGATATCTTTAGCGAATAAGACATTGTCCACTAAGGCCTGGAACTCGGCGATGGAAGTGATTCCGT
>CAIXMD010000256.1 GCA_903920415.1 uncultured Desulfomonile sp. | reverse complement strand
AGGACTGAATAGTTCACCTTCCTAAGAGGTCTGAGAGCTGCTTAACAATAGCCTTTTGGTTACTGGAAAGAACGACTCTGATCAAGGGACTTATCAAAATGAAGCAGGTTCGATCGACGCTTGGTTTCACTGGTGTGGAGATGGTTTTTGCCGTTTTAATAATAGCTGTCTTATCAACAATCTATTTCTTTCTTGTCGATTCCTACCGCAATCGAAGGATGAGCGAACAAGCAGCAAAAGTGCTGATGATGGCAGCGAAAGCCCAGGAAGACTTTTTTGCTAAGGAACATCACTATTTCGATGCTGAAGTCTCCGGCAATGGTGGGGATGGCCTTCTGGTTACTCCAGACGGTCACAAAACTTCAGTTCAGGTTCCGCCAAGAGTGATTCTGAGCCTCAAGTCAAAAGGACATGACAGGGCGGCTTTCGACGGGCAGGCCTATTACACCGGCAGCAAGCTCATACATAGATATGACTCCGAAACCGGTAAGATAACTACCGTTCCAAGAGTCCAGGATGACTCCGGATGAAACAGAAATTATTGGCGGCATTCAGACGACATGAAATATATCTTGTTGCAACGGCGATCTCTGTTGTCTTCGTAGCAGCCATGGGAATAGTTGCTTGGTTGCTTCAAAGTTCGATGGTGACTCCTCCATACGAGACTCTTAACGACTCTGACCTCAAACGAGTTTTCGTTACGGCGTATCTTCGTTTTCGAGAAGACGATGGAACGCCTTATTTGAAAGTTGAGCTGCACAACGGTACCTTGTGGTGGATAAAGAAGGCGGAGTTCGATTTCGAAGGGACTCATTACGTTCTCAGGGATTCAGAAGCGTTTCGTCCGCTCCATCTAGGCGCGGTGAGGTGTAGTCTAAAACAAACTCCTGCTTCCCGGGAGAACGTTGAATATGATCTTAAAATTATTAAAGCTTACGGTTATGCCCCTGCCCAGGTTCGGTGGGACCGTACTCCTGAAAAGATCTCCAGAGGACTGATTACGAACATTCCTGAGAATTAAGAATTATTTTTTCTTCATGCCGTCCCCATTTCTGAGTGTTCCGCGTTTGGGAACTCGTTATAAAGATTGTGACCATAGACTCCAACCATTATACTATTGGGGGCTATGATCCTAACGGGAGACATGTCCGTAAATAAGGACGTTCAATTCGTGTCTCTTCGCTTCAAGAGAGGCCCGATATTCTCAGTGGTGATTCTACGGAGGGAGTTATGCAGGCTCAGCCTACTGTGTCGAAAAGCGATTTCGAGAAGGCCCTTTCCATAGGGCGTCCACCTAACATTTTCAACTTGTTTCCAAATTCCAAGGCATTAATTGTGAGCGGTAAGGTTATCGACAGGGCTGCTTTGGTCAAGGGCCATTCTATAGCCATTGCTGCTTCGGTCCGTAACTCTTTTGTGGCTCGCGGGGCCCTCAGAGCTGCCCAAAAAGCAAATGCGGCCATTATAATAGAAATTGCCAAATCCGAAGGCGGAGCGGATGCGTACTGCGACGTAAGTCTCTGGAATATGGCAAGACTGGTAGACTCAATTTGTAACGAGCTGGACATTACAGTTCCTGTGGCTATTCATGCTGATCACTACGGGATCAAGAAAGACTCTGACAAGCATTCTGCCAAAACAGAAATTCCTAGCATGTTTGACGCCGGGATAACTTCCATAGCTATTGATGCGTCTCATCTTCCGGATGCGGAGAACTTGCTCGTAAACATTGAGTTAAGCCCATATGTTCCGAAGTGGGCCGGCTATGAAACCGAGGTGGGAGAAATTAAGGGCAAGGCAGGGCTGTCTACTGTAGATGAGGCACTTTTTCTTGTAAGGGGACTGAATGCTCACCATATCTTTCCTGATTGGATCGCCCTCAACAACGGAACCACACACGGTATCGAAGCTAGTGATGCAGGAATCCAGGTTGAATTGACTTCAGAAATACACAAGGCTCTCGAGAAATATCATGTTTCCGGCGCACAACACGGGACATCAGGCAACAGTTTCGACCGTTTAAGGGCGATAGCCCGCCAGACACTCACGACAAAAGCAAATGTTGCTACCGCTCTCCAGATGGTTTCTTGGGGGTTGAAAGTCAATGAGTATGGAAACGCCATTCAGGACCCAGACGGAGACTTCATTAAGATGGCCGATGCTGGTCCTTCGGATAACATGTGGAACCAGATGGTAAATTTCGCCAGAGAAAAAGGATGGAAAGGCGGGGATTATAAGAAACTCAACCGCCCCTTTGAAAATAGGCTCCTGGCACTTCCCATAGTTGAAAGAGAGAGGATGGTCAGTGGTGTTGAAGATTTCGTTTATCTATTAATCACTGAGGTATTCAACGGTGCCGATACTGCTCCTCTGGCTGTGGAGGCTATTCTCAAGGCCGGTTCGTACGACTTAGGGGCCAAGGCCGGCATTATCGAGGATCCGGCAGAATGGACGGAAGACAAACTGAGAAAAAGGGCTGAATCCTTGAAGGTGGAAAAGGGTCCTAAAGGGGACTTTGACGACTAGTTTGGCCTCGCTGTTCTTGGGGATTGTGTAACGACAAGGAACGTGATCCATGGGTACTGAAAAATGGGGCATCACGCGTCAAGCGGCGCTGGATTTAATGGAGCAGTATCTTGAGGCTGAGAACTTGAGAAAACACTCTGTGGCCACGGAAGCCATAATGAGAGCCTTGGCCCCCATGTTTAACGAAGACCCGGAAATGTGGGGAATCTCGGGACTGCTCCATGATCTTGACTATAATGAAACACGTGAGGCCATGGACAAACACGGACTGGTAACCGAGAGAATACTCTTACACAAGGGCGTACATCCTGACATTATTGAAGCGATCAAATTTCACAATGCTGACCATTTAGGACTAACAGCGACTAAGCCGATCCACTTTGCGTTGAGCGCGGCGGAAACCATAACCGGGATGATAGTGGCCACCACGCTTGTATGTCCTGACAAGATGCTGTCCAGCGTAAAAGCCAAGTCCGTCAGGAAAAGGATGGGCGCCAAAGAGTTCGCTCGAGCAGTCAACAGGGACCGCATTCATTTGTGTGAAAAGATCAATATCCCTTTGGATGAATTTATCAGCATTAGTATCGAAGCCATGAGAAGAATAAGCAATCGCCTGGGACTCTGAAGGATTATCTTGAGGAACGGGAGCATTGTCCCGTCAGTGCAATCAAGTGATTGTCAGCCATTTCGTTTTTCTATGAAGCTACGACAGGTCCGCTCCTGCCTCTATTTCAGCGGCCTTTTTTTCGACCAACATGCTTTGTTCGGAACGATATTCCCGTAATTTTTCCTTCAGTGAAGGATCGAAGGCAGCCAAAATCTGAACTGTGAGCAGGCCGGCATTTTTTGCACCAGCAGCCCCCAATCCCATTGTTGCAACTGGAACCCCCCCCGGCATCTGGACGGTTGAGAGCAGGGCATCCAGTCCAAGGAGAGGAGAGGAGTCAATTGGGACTCCTATTACAGGCACAATTGTGTGTGCAGCGAGGAATCCTGCCAGATGAGCCGCCATCCCCGCACCCGCTATCAGGACTTTCCAATCCTCGGCTTCCGCTCTGCGAGCCAGAGCTGCAACCCTTTCCGGCGTGCGATGAGCAGATGCAATAGTCAGAAAGAAAGGGATTTCAAATTTTCTTAGGATCTCGGCAGCCTTCTCCATTACCGGGAGGTCCGAGTCACTGCCCATCAAAATGCCCACCTGAATTTTACCCATATTCATGTTTCCGTTCGTTATGTCCAGTAGGTAAGGTTTCCCCGGAAGTAGTTACTAATTAGATCTATTTGCATTGTTGGGATACGGATTCCAAGTAGCGCGTTATTGCCCCGTCATATTCGTGGGTAAGACGAAAGACTTTGCAGGCTAGTCTGAAATTGGTCTCTTCAGATACCGATCCTCCCGATTGTTCCATTTCTGCTATAATTTCCGAATAGTCTCTTGGCTCGGTGATAACAGTCACAAATGGATAATTCTTGGCTGCAGCCCTCAATAGCGTGGGGCCACCGATGTCGATGTTTTCAATTGCTTCTGCCAGAGGGCAATCGCTGCGCGCGATGGTTTTTTCAAAAGCGTACAAGTTTACCACCACCATGTCGATGGGGACGATGCCGTGATTTTGCATGGCCTGGACATGCTTAGGATTAGAACGAATACCGAGTATACCCCCATGAACCTTGGGGTGCAAAGTCTTGACCCTTCCGTCCAACATTTCGGGAAAACCTGTGAAATCAGAAACCTCCCTTATGGTGATCCCCGACTGTGACAGGGCTTTTGCCGTCCCCCCTGTCGACAGAATCTCCACGTTGAATGCGTAAAGGGCGTTACCCAATTGTTCTATGCCGGACTTATCGGTCACACTTATCAGGGCCCTTTGAATCTTGGGCATGACTCTCTCCTCTCTGCTAACATGTCATTACCGTACCATTTTTTTCCGGAAATCTTTCAATTCCGCCTTGTTGATAAGGTTTATTTCGGTTTGGGCATCTTTTCCGTAAGGACCATCAGGATCGGCTTTCGCCACTGATTTGAGTTCATCCAGTCCTCTTTCCACATTCCCTACCCGGACAAGAATTACGCCGGTCCGGTACCGTGCAGCCATATGATCCGGATCTATGTCTGTTACTTTCTTAAGTGTTTCAATTGCTTTGGTATGTTCTTGTTGATCTTCATAAATGAGCCCCATTTGATAGTAAGCTTCCTTAAATGTAGAATCCGTTGAAAGGGCTCTCTTATAGTACTCGATGGCTTTACCGTAGTTCTTCTTCTCCTGGTAACAGTAAGCTAGATTATAAAGCGTCTCTGTATAGTCTTCTTTGATAAGAACCGCTTTTTCGTAATGTTCTATGGCCTTATCGAGATCCTTTTTATTAAAATAAGCAACGCCAAGATTGTAAGCAGCTTTCTCCGGTGTGGAGTAGGCCGGGTCCTTAAGGCACTGCTGGAACTGATCTATGGCATCATCATGCATGCCCTTTCCCAAGTATACAGTGCCAAGATTATTCCTGGCTTCCGTCAGCTTGGGTTCCAGTTGTAGAGACTTCTTGTATTGATCCGCCGCTTGGTCATAAAGACCCTTTCTCTGATAGGCCAAACCCAGAGCATGCTCTATGTCGGCATTTCCCGATGACAAAGCTTGAGCTGCAAGAAGTTCCTTTACAGCCTGGGGCGTTTGCCCTTCAGTCAGATGGTTTATCCCCAACTGATAGTGAGCCTGCCACTTCTTTTCAACCTGCGCCGGCCCAGTCGTTTGTTGAGGAACGCAGCCCGAAATCAGGATCAGCGCCAAAAGTAAGCCGAATACTGTGCCGGAACTCATGGCAACATTACTCCGAGATCATGTGAAATCAAGTTTCTTGAGTTTTGATGACTTATGGTGAACCTATCTGCTTTCTTGTAGATTTCTACAATACTTTGGGGGATGGAAGGGAGGAACTTTTCCAGGAAAACGTCAATTCTCTTACTAAAGAAGTAAGAAAAGAATCTAGTTCTTCCGTAGAATTCCATAATTGGCAGTCATCAAGCTCCTGGCCTCGAATCGTTTGGAATTCGGCTTTTTGTTCCTGGAATATTTCCCATCTACCATCGGACGGCTCGCCTCTATCCTGCATCCTTTTTTCGAGTCTCTGACGGATTACGTAATCTGGGGCCTTGCATTCAATGATCCTGAAGCGTGCGTTTTCTCTACGGGCCGTTTCTCTAGCCTGCATCCGGTGACGGAATCGCATGAAAGATGCGTCTATGATTACGGATTCACCATCTTCAAGCTCCTGGCGGGCCTTTTCAAGGAGAGCCGTATAGGTAAGTTCCGTCGAGGTAGGTGTATAAATTCCCGCCCCGTAGTTGTCAAGTTGATGTTT
>CAIXMD010000255.1 GCA_903920415.1 uncultured Desulfomonile sp. | reverse complement strand
TTAGCCAGGCTGGTGTCAATGGAGATCGAAGACCGACAAAAGAAACGCAGCAGCGGGCCGGATGACCCTGGCGAATAGTTTTCAGGCTTGCTGAGCCCTGTTCAACTTAAGAGGGAAATAGCTCTGATCTGAAATTCCGAAATGGTCTCCGCAGACCTCGTGTGGGAGAAGAAAAACATGATTCCTCTGGGCCGAAGCATTACCTTCAAGATCAGTCTTCTGGTTCTCGGGAGCACTTGCCTTGTGCTGGCTGTGGTTGTGTACCTTATGTACACAAGTTCACGTGAGTTGATTCGCCTGGAAGCTGAGACAAGTGCTCAAAACCTGGTGTCTTCACTATCGAACCAAATAGAGCAGGAATTCCTCGTGGTGGCAGAAGCAGCCCACCAATTTTCTTCATTTTTAGAAACGAGCACTTGGAGCGAAGAGACTCTCCTCAATCAAATCAGGCGTATGGTGATGCAGAATCCCAAGATATACGGGTCCGCCGTAGCGTTCCTGCCATTTGAGTTCAACACGGGAATCGAGGGATACGCTCCCTATTTCTATAAGGCCGGTGAACAGATTGATTTCGTTCAACTTGGAACGGAACCTTACAATTATCTTGAAAAGGACTGGTTTCGCATTCCGGCAAGCAAGAGGCAAGCGACCTGGATAGACCCGTATATTGATGAGGGTGGCGGCAACGCGGCCATGACAACATACTCTTGTCCGATGTTTGGAAAGGAGCCGGACTCATCTCAGGCAAAACTAAAAGCCATTGTAACTGCAGATATTTCCCTGGAACGTCTCAACAAGTTGGTGAATGGGAAAAAGATCTATTCCACGGGATTCTGTTTCGTGATTACAAACAAAGGCACGTTCGTGACTTATCCCCGCCCTGAAAGGGTCCTGAGAGATACGATCTTCGATGTGGCCGATGAGCACAAACATCCGAGAGGCAGAGAGATTGCGAACGCGATAATCACTGAGCCATCAGGTTTCTATAACATCGGCCCTGGATTCACCGGTGTGGATTCATACCTGGCCTTCTCTCGCATAGATCCTCCTGGTTGGACTCTCATTGCTATATTGCCCAAGCACGAACTGTTTGCCATGGTCGATGCCTTGCTACATAAGACGCTCGGGCTGGCAGTTCTCGGAATAGCGCTTCTCTTAATCGCAGCGGTTCTCGTGGCGAGGTCAATAAGCAGACCGTTGCGCCGGATGGCGGGCGAAACGTTTAAAGTGGCTGAGGGCAACCTCGATATAGACCTTTCAAACATAAGATCAACTGACGAGGTTGGGCAACTCGCTCGTGCTTTCACCAGGATGACTGAAGGACTCAAGGAGAGAGACCGAATAAAGGACACCTTCGGTCGTTATCTGACCCAAGAAGTTGTGAAACGACTGTTAGAGTCAAAAGACGGACTGAAACTCGGGGGAGAAATCCGGGAGATTTCGATTATGATGTCGGATCTGAGAGGCTTTACGGCTCTTTCTTCCAGCATGAGTCCGGAGCAGGTCATAAGGTTTCTGAATCGCTACCTGGGGAAAATGGTCGAGATTATCCTTGATCACCATGGCATCATTGATGAAATAATCGGGGACGGCATTCTGGCCTTCTTCGGTGCACCGGAAAGCTTGGACAACCATCCTGAGCTTGCCGTGGCCTGCGCACTCAAGATGCAGTCGGCCATGGAAGAGATCAATGCTCAAAATGAAGCTGATGGACTCCCTCATCTCGAAATGGGAGTAGCAGTCAATACCGGCGAGGTTGTGGTGGGGAATATCGGCTCTGAGAAACGAGCCAAGTATGGTGCAGTAGGCGCACAAGTCAACTTCACCGGCAGACTGGAATCCTTCACTGTAGGGGGGCAGGTACTGATAAGCAGGAAGACTTATGAAGAACTCTCCGACCAATTAGATATCGCAAAAGTGTTCACCGTCGAGATGAAAGGCGTGCCCGGAAAGGTGCGTCTTTACGAAGTGTCTGGGATCAGGGGTGATTACGAAACGCACCTGGAACGCATAGACGAATCCCTGGTCCGCTTGGCCAAAGACATCCCAGTCCGGATCGTTGGAATGGACCAGAAAATTCTTACGAGCATGGGCAAACCGGCCATTATTACTCATGCTTCCCTCAAGTCTGCGCAATTGGTCTTGCAAGAAGAAATTATGCAATGGGATGACGTACGAATGGTGATCACTAGCACAGATGTACAACATCAGGGGTCCGAAATCTACGGCAAAGTC
>CAIXMD010000254.1 GCA_903920415.1 uncultured Desulfomonile sp. | reverse complement strand
TGTAACTTTTTTTGAACAAATGTCCCGAGCATAGTTGCGCCACGGGTATTCGTTTTATCAGTATGGTGCGAAAAATGGAGATAGTCCATGGCTTAGATGAACTCAGTCGCCGTGTACTTGAGCCGGGTCTGTGTGCGGCTTGCGGTGCCTGTGTGGGTGGTTGCCCGTATTTGATGGCTTTTAGAGGTAAGACGGTGATGCTGGACAGGTGTGCGGTCGAACACGGGCGATGCTTTGCTTACTGTCCAATGACAGCATTTGATCCTGAAGAAGTTAGCAGCCATGTCTTCGGATTGCCTCACCAATCAGGTGGACTCGGCTTTACCGGAACCATAGTGGCATCCCGGTCTAAAGATCTAGAAATAGCTTCCCTCGGTCAAGGGGGGGGTACCGTAACAGCCTTGATGGTAAAATCTCTAGAAGATGGATTTATCGACTCAGCCGTACTGACGGGTGTTAATCCAAAAGAGTCCTATCCTCATGGAGTAGTGGCTCTCACTGTTCGTGACATCCTCGCCTGCGCGGGTTCAAAGTACGTGGGGGCTCATTCTTTGTCCGCATTACGAGAGGCTATTGACCGAGGATTTCAGCGTATCGGTGTTGTGGGGCTCCCCTGCCAAATACGCTCGATACGCAAGATGGCCATGTATGATCTGAAGAAAGAGGATTTGAAAAAACGCATCAGGCTAGTCCTCGGGCTATTCTGTAACTGGGCTTTTTCGAGTCGCGATTTCATCTCTTTTCTATCGGAACGCTTGAATGTCAATTTCATAAAGAAAATACATATTCCACCCCCGCCCGCCAACTCCTTGGAACTGGAAACCGAGATCGGATTTCGGAGAATTTCATTGGACGACCTCAGACCCATGATACAAGCATCGTGTTGGAATTGTCCTGATATGACGTCGGAATTCGCTGATATTTCTGTCGGAATGTACGAGGGGAAACCTGGCTGGAACACTCTGATTACAAGGACGGAGATTGGTCAAGATCTCGTTAGACGAGCCGAAGAAGAAGGCAGACTTGAAATTGAAATTTTTCCACAGGCTAATCTCGAACACTTAAAAGCAGCATCCTTGAACAAAATGAAACGTGCATCAGAGAGACAGAACTGATTCTAGGAGTTTTGGAGACATGTCTATAATCAGCATGGACGCGCCCGGCAAAGAAGTCCTTTTGATGGGCAACGAGGCTATAGCTCGAGGCGCCATCGAGGCAGGTATAAGTGTAGCTGCAGCGTATCCAGGAAATCCTTCTTCGGAGATTATTGGTTCTCTTGCCGAAGTGGCCACGGAACTGGGAATATACGTCGAATGGTCGGTCAACGAAAAAGTCGCACTGGAAGTAGCCGCCGCTGCAGCCGTGTCTGGCTTAAACGCTCTCGTGGCCATGAAGCAAAACGGCCTGAACGTAGCCTCCGATTTCTTGCTCAACCTTAACCTGACAGGAATAAGAGGAGGGCTCGTACTGGTTGTCTGCGACGATCCTTCAGGAATATCAAGCACAAATGAACAGGATTCCAGGATATACGCCAAGCTGGCTGATCTTCCTCTGATGGAACCGGCTGCGTTTCAAGAAGCCAAGGACATGGTGCGAGTTGCTTTCGACCTTTCGCGAAGAATCAGCAATGTCTGTATGATTCGGAGCGTGACGAGAATATCCCATGCCCGTGGTAACGTGATACTGGGACCGCTCCCCCGTTCCCGAGCAGTTCCACACTTCGACACGTCGAAGACGTTGACCGCTTTGCCCGCTTCTGTAACCCATCCGCTTGTTCATCAAAGACTCGAACAAGCTCGCGAATTTTTCCTAGGTTCCCATTTTAACAGTTACGAAGGCCCTGGGCATCCCGAATTACTGATCATAACTTGTGGGGCTGGTAAACTCTTTGCCCAGGAGGCTGTAAGCATACTAGGACTCGAAGAGAAAGTGGGGATCTTAAAAATCGGGACTACTTGGCCGCTCCCTGAGAAAATTATTCTGGAACATTTGGAAAAAACTCCTCGAGTCCTTTTTATCGAAGAAGTAGATCCAGTTTTGGAAAACAATGTCAAAGAGATTTTCGCAGACCACAACCTGGAGCTTCCCGGGATCACTTTCCTGGGGAAGAAATCAGGCACACTGCCGGATTATGGCGAACTAAGTCCTGGACTGGTGATACGGATTATTTCAGAGCTGACTGGGACGAAAGTTCCTCAACCGGACCAATCTTACCTCGATTTGGCAATAGATGCTCTTGAGAACTACTGTCCACCGAGATCGTTGGCTTTCTGTGCAGGTTGTCCTCACAGGGCTTCCTATTGGGCTATTAAGAAAGCTTTGAAACTGGACGGAAGGGATGGGGTGCTGTTTGGGGACATAGGCTGCTATGCCCTAGCGGTCCTGCCCACTGGATTTAATCAGGCCAAGACTCTTCATGCAATGGGATCCGGCATAGGCATGGCCTGCGGTTTTGGAGTGCTTGACCGACTAGGGGCCTCACAGCCTGCCATCGCTGTTTGTGGCGACTCGACCTTTTATCATGCTGCCGTGCCGGCCCTCATCAACGGGCTTCATCAATCTTCCAACTTCCTTCTTATCGTGTTGGATAACAACGCTACCGCAATGACAGGGTTCCAGCCTCATCCTGGGAGTGACGTGAATGCTTTAGGGGCTTTAGCTCATCCTGTTGTTATCGAGGAGCTTTGCCGGGCACTGGGGTTGAAAACAGTGATTCAAGATCCGTTTGACCTTGAGGAGACGTTGTCTACGATATACGATATGCTTCAGGAACAATCCGCCAGGGTCCTGATTCTTAGGCAGGAATGCGCTCTTGTAAGAGGCAGGAAGTCTTCTAAACGAAACAAAGTTAGCGTAAATCCCGACAAGTGTATTGGTGAAGATTGCGGATGCAGCCGCCTATGCACCCGGGTTTTCAGATGTCCTGGGCTCAAATGGAATACTGCCCTTAGCAAGACCGAGATAGATGAAGCCATCTGTACAGGCTGTGGAGTCTGTGCGGATGTTTGTCCTGTTGGAGCCATTTTCAAGGAGACACCTTGAATGATAAAAGACCCTTACAATGTTATAGTAACGGGAGTCGGGGGTCAGGGAAACGTCTTAGCATCGCAGCTCATCGGGTCTGTCATGGTGGAACTCGGGTACAAGGTGACCATAGGCGAGACGTACGGGGCTTCCCAGAGAGGTGGATCGGTAATGAGCCACCTCAGGATATCGAAAAATCGACAGTACGGGCCATTAATCCCTCCAAAATGTGCTGACCTCGTAATCGCTTTGGAGCCCAGCGAGGCGGCGCGAGTTCTCGGACAGTTCGGCAATCCTGAGACCATCGCTGTGGTAAACACCCGTCCCGTGCATCCCGTGGACGTGATAAGCGGCCATATACCCTACCCTCCGATTGATAAACTGATGAACCGGATCCGATCTCTGAGCAAAAAGTGTTACTTTCTGCAAGCCACTGAAAAAGCCATGGAACTCGGCAGCCCAATTCTAACCAACATTATCCTTATTGGAGCCGCGGCAGGTGCCGGCCTGCTTCCAGTCACCGAAAAGAAACTAGAAAAAGCCATTATCGATTATATGTCACCTGAAAGGGTGGAAATAAACAAGAAGGCGTTCCGATTGGGAACCGAGATGGTAAAGGATTTGACACAGACCTAACTGAAACCATGATCAAGGAGGAAAAGGATGGGGTAACTAAAAGAGGCGATGAGGTGTGCAACACTATGGAGACAGCATTATGTCCGACATCATATATCTACCCATACATCCGGGGGAAATCCTGCTGGAAGTATACATGAGTCCGTTGGGATTGAGCCAGAATAAGTTGGCCGAAGCTCTCGATGTAGATCCAGGCCGCATCAACCGCATAGTTACGTGGAAAAGCAGCATCACTGCTGACACCGCCCTGCGCTTGGCTCGGTACTTCGGGAATACCCCACAGCTTTGGATGAACCTCCAGGCAAAGTATGCCCTTGAGGTGACCAATGCAAAGAAGGCCGCGGAGATAGAAAAAAAGGTACAAGTTCGTCCAAGGAATGCAGTTAACGTCCCGGCATAGGAGTCATTAAACTTTGCGGAAGAACTCCGGATACGTTTTACTGGACAACCTTACCCCCACTCAGGTAGCAGCATGAACAAGCAGCTTACCAATCAAAGATCTCTTTCAACTGTCTAAAGAAACCAGACCAGTGCATTACCCATGCCTTCCTCTTCATTCTTCGTCGCTGATGAGAAGCAAAAAAAGTTGACACAAGAGAAACCATCTTGCTAGAGTAATTCAGATTTATAAATACCATTGAAGACACGGAAATGCCTCGGGGAAGACGGTTCGAATCCGTCGCTGCCCCGCAGCTGTAACCGCTGACGACGCCCGCAAAATAGCCACTGATACGCCATATCGGGAAGGCGCGGGTAATAGGATGAAGCGGAAGCCAGAACACCCGGGCTGTTCCGACACCCATACAATCTTGCGCGGGCAGGAAGGGGAGTATGAACTCATGCCCTTCCGCCTAACCAAAAGAGGCGGGAGGGTTTTTGTTTTAGGTGTTCATTATTTCTAATATTTACAGGCTTTGATGCCAAAGGGAGACAAGCTCATGAGAAGGTTCTTTTCGGCCATAGCTATTACTACGATAACAGGGCTGATTGTGTGGATTGCCTACACCGCACACGCAGGTAGTTCTGCTTCCCAAGGGTGTAAACCCGTTAGGTATGGCGAGAACCCTACCTCCCCTCAACCGGCTAGCCGGACGGTTAACGTCAATGTGCCTATACCTTCGTCGACTCCTGCATGCTCTCCCTATTCGGCCACTACTGGGGGCCTCACTCCCGTGTGTCCGCCTGCCGGAGGAAAGCCGACTCTTTCTACTCCAGTCAGGGTAGAGGTCATCGTCAGACCAGAGCTTCAATCCGGCGCAAAGCGCGTCCCTGTAGAGATTAGGGATGCAGGCCCTGTGAGACCGATTGTCGCCTACTCCGTCGGTCTTGTAGGAGCGGCTGTAGCAGCGCCTTTCAGAATGCTGGAACTATTGTTCCCTTCCCCGGCTTCTTCTGAGAATGTTTCCGGCTCCCCAAACTGTCCTCGACCGGTTGGAGGGACCTCAGTTCCAACACCATGTTTGCCTATTTGCAGCTACCGTCCGGTGGAACCTGTGATCGCGCCTTTGCCTGGGGTGGGGTCCACAGCTCCACACGTGCCTCAATTGCCGCCGGCACTGCTGTCGGAATACCAGTTCCCTCCTCTCGAACATCAAAGCCTCCTCATGGGCATTCTCTCTCTCCCCTGGCGAATCGCAACCGACGGACGCTTCCTGGGGGATTTGCAGTCAGAGAGGTAGGGATCATGAAAAATAAGGGGAAAAAACGCCTCGTGCTGTCAGGGCTGACTTTGCATCGGGATGATCGGCTTCAGG
>CAIXMD010000253.1 GCA_903920415.1 uncultured Desulfomonile sp. | reverse complement strand
TCGGAATCCAGGGTAATGGTGGTCGGCGAACCAAGGCTTATTCACGGTCTTAAGGAGGCCGGGGTCAGCGTTACGCAAGACCCGAAAGAAGTTGACATAGTGGCCGTGGCAATGGATTTCGGATTCACGTACGATAAGCTCAGAAAAGCCTACGCTGCTATTCAGAATGGAGCCACATTCTGGGCTACTAACTTGGATCCGACCTTTCCTGCCGACAATGGTTTTCTTCCGGGTGCGGGCTGCATTGTTGCTTCTATTGCTACAGCAGCGGGACACCCTCCTGATAGGGTCTTCGGAAAACCCTTTCCCGACATGGCACAACTGGCACTCAAAAGCTTGCGCATCAGTGCTGAGTCTTGTCTTGTAGTTGGAGACCGTATGGATACCGATATCCTTTTCGCTCGCAATGCAGGAATGGATTCGGCGTTGGTTCTTTCAGGGGCCACTTCACGTGCAGATTTGGAACATTATCCTTATTCTCCGGATTATGTTTTCGAAAGTATCGTTGATTTAATAGGGCTATTCGATTGATATACGGAACTTGTTACCTGTGAATAATCAGATGAGGGAGGACACACTATCGTGAACGAAGTGGAAAAGCTCTATGAACTGCTGCGGAAAATACAAGAGCCCAAAGGCTATTTCTTTAACCGGGACAGAGAGATGGTGTTCGAAATTCTCGATGGCCTATTGGTAAACAAGAATCGATATGGCTACATGTGTTGCCCATGCAGGTTAGCAGCCGGCAATCGTGATCACGACAAGGATATCATTTGCCCATGTGAATACAGGGCCTCGGACATTGAGCAATATGGAAGCTGCTATTGTAGTCTCTATGTGTCACAAGAATGGAACGACGATAAAATTCCTCATGAACCAGTTCCTGAAAGGCGACCCGAGGATAAGTCTCCATTCTAACTGACTGGCATTAATGGGGTAAACTCGATAGTAGTCGAGTTTACCCCGGAAACTTTTCAAAAAAACTGCACATGTTCTGGGTCGGAAGCAAAGATTATTTTGCAGCGCAATATTTCTTGAAGTGATCCTCAACTTTTTTCCAGTCGATAATCTTTGCAAAGTTATCAACATACTCAGCACGACGGTTTTGATATTTCAAATAATAGGCATGTTCCCAGACATCACATACCATAAGGGGCATGGCTCCCCAGGAGGTAAGGTCCTGATGTATCTCAGCTTGCATGATGACAAGACGCTTGCTGAAGGGCTCCCAAGCCAAGATTCCCCATCCTGACCCCTCCACAGTTTTCGAGGCGGCTGCGAATTGGTTCCAGAACGTTTCGAATGATCCGAAATCTCTCTTGATAAGATCTGCCACGGCCCCTGTAGGGGCTCCACCCGCTTGGGGGGGACCGATGGTAGCGAAATATATCCAGTGAAGGACCACGCCAGAGCCGTTAAAGGCCAGATCTCGACTAAGTGCCTTGATTGAGTCGAAGTTACTCTCTTTTCTTGCCTTCTCCAACTTCTCCAAAGTAGTATTGAGTCCTCCAACGTAAGCGGCAAAATGTTTGCCGTGGTGTATCTTCACTGTTTCCTTGTCAATGACGGGTTCCAAGGCATCTTCGGGATACGGTAGCGGCGGTAATTTGTGCATAAAGGCCGGCCCTTCGCCGTCGTGAGATGCAGCCACGGCCTCTGAGTTAAACAAGTTTGACAGGATGCCAAGCGCGGCGACTGCTCCAGCGCCTGCAATAACCTCACGTCTGTTCATTCCTTTTTCCATTCGGTTATTCCTTTCCCTGAGCAAGTGAGAGTCTGAGAGCACTGATCTGCCCACATTAAGAGTTGCAAGAATTTCTTACGGTATAAATTGTTCCTGTGGAACGAATTAGTCAACCATCCGGATGATTGGGCCCGAGTCATTTAGTTTGCATGGCAGAGTCACGGGAGTTATAAAGATACAGTGGAGGTACTCAATAGAAATGATTCAAAAAATACTAGACAAAGGCAGAACATCTCTGACGGAGTACGAGTCAAAACAGCTCCTGGCATCATACGGCATTCCGACAGTTCGGGAGATACTCGTTCAGGATTGCGAGGCACTCATCAGAGCAGCGCACGAGATAGGATACCCAATTGTTCTAAAAGGATGCAGCCCAGAAATCAGTCACAAGACCGAAAAGAATATAATCCAAGTAGATATTAGAACTGATGCCGAGGCTTCAACAGCATTTGAAACAATAGTTGAGAAAATGGACGGACTTGGTCGGTCAGTGCTCGTCCAGGAAATGGTTAAGGGTCAACGGGAACTCATGGTGGGCCTTACGCGTGACGCACAATTCGGGCCATGTGTCATGTTCGGCCTTGGGGGAATTTTTACCGAAATCCTTGAGGATGTAGTGTTTCGACTTGCGCCTCTCAACCATAGGGATGCCTTTGAAATGATGAAGGGCATTAGGGGCCGCAAGATCCTCGACGCCTTTCGGGGTATGGAAAAGGTAGATAGAGATGTGTTGGCCCAAATTTTAATCGCTGTAGGCAGAATTGGCCTCGAAAACGACCGAATCTATGAGATTGACATCAATCCTCTGATTGTCTGCAACGGAATCCCTATTGCAGTGGACGCCCTTGTGATTTTGTCATGAAAGAAAATACCATAAAAGCTAAATAATTAGAGCACATATGCTTAGC
>CAIXMD010000252.1 GCA_903920415.1 uncultured Desulfomonile sp. | reverse complement strand
TTCCCTTTTTTCTTGTCCATTTTGATCTACTCCAAACAAAGAATGTGTCTTGCTACGATTAGGCAGCCTCAAAATTCAACCATGATCGAATCGGCGGACGTCAATCCTTTTCCTCCATCTTCCTGGCAATAGGCCCGGGAATACCCTTTTTCAGCCCCTCGATGTCTCTCCTGACGCCTTCATAGGCCATTGCATTCTCTAAGGCGCGTGCGGCCTGATCCGCGAATTTCATCAGCAGACCCATCTCTTCATCATCGAACGACCGCCTGTCTGCGCTGTAGATTCTTAGCACGCCGAGTATTGTATTGTTGAGCTTCAGAGGAATGGAGAGTATCGATGCTATGCCTTCTCTACGCGCTTCTCCAGGGTAGTGGAGACTGGCGTCAAAAGAGGGTTCCTCGATGAGCACGGGATTTTCTGATTGAAAGATCTCGGAAACGCTTTTTGAACTGTGTAATACGCCCTTTTGAACATACCCTTCACTCAACCCGCAATGAGAGGCAAGTTCCAGAACCTGGTTCTTCTTTCGATGTATCAGAAGTGATGCGCCTTTTACCTTGAACAAGCCTACAACGCTGGTGCAGATCAGCTTCAGCACCTCTTGCAAGTTCAGGCTCGATTTCAGGGCCTTTTCCGCATCGCTGAACAGACTCTCAATTTCCCTGTCCTGCCGATTCTTCCGAACCTTATCGAGTGCTCGCAGGGTAACTTCGACAAGTTCTTCAGGAGTAAACGGCTTGGGGAGGTAGTCCAATGCTCCCAGTTTGATTGATTCCACTGCCGAATCAACGGTGGCAAAACCCGTGAACATAACCACCCCTGTATCGGGATGATCCCTTGCGACGGCTTGTATTGCCTCCATTCCGCTTCGGTCCGGCATCATCAGGTCCGTGAGCACGAGATCGTAGGATTGATTTGATAACCGGTCGAGTGCCTGATCCACACGCAACGCTCCATCCACCAGGTATCCCTCTTCTTCTAGGATCCTGCGGACGCTTTCATGGACGATTTGTTCGTCGTCGATGACCAATATGGTTGCCTTCGGTTTCCCGGTGGCGTTCATTTTGACCTCCTTATTTATAACATCCTATTAAAAGTCATGTAAAATCCGGCACCCTCACTATCGATTGGACCACCGTGCACGTTTTATAACCAGCTTGTGCTCGACCAGTGGGCGACATTCCCTGGGGATCATGCCAAAGAAGCTTTACCGGGAGCGGTCAATTTAACCCTGCAAACAGTAGTGTTTTCGTCGAAAAGCCTGTACACGCCGAGACCGGGAAAATTGACCGGCACGAAAACCAGCCCCTGACTGATCTTGTCGGACAGCTTGGCCGGGGCAACAAAAGCACCGAGCGGGGAAGCGACTTCAACGGGTTCCCCTTCTGCGAAACCCAAGTCGGCAGCATCATGAATATTGATCTCAACGTATCCCCGGGGACAGAGGTTGTGGAGATTCCTCGATCGGGTAGAAATTGACCCGAAGTGGTACATTGAGCGTCCCACCATCATTTCAAAAGGATATGCGTCAGCATTTTTATCCGGGGCCTCCCAGGTTCGAACCGGTGCGAACGAGTAGGACCGGCCGGATCGTAAACGTTCATGGCCGTCCGCGAAAGGATGCACAATTTTCCCGTCACCTTGGAGATCCTGAAGTTTCAGGGTCTTATAAAAGGGAATAGTCAAGGTCATGTCCCGGAACACATCGGCTGTCCGGAAAAAACCCATAGAGTGTCCCATTGCCTTGGCTACTTCTTCGAGAATGGTCCAATCCGGCATGGCAGGCCCTAGAGGAGGTATTGCCTGATTAAGCCTCTGAACCCGATGTTCGATGTTGGTCATGGTCCCATCCTTTTCAGCAAAAGAGGCTGCCGGCAATACACAATGAGCCAGCGCGGCAGTCGGACTGTAAAATATATCCTGCACAATGAGCAATTCCGCTTTCTTCAGAGCGGAAGCCCAGCGCGTAGCATTCGGATAATCTGTGAGAGGGTCTGCGCCTGCAATGTAGAGAGCCCGAACTTCACCGGTTTCCAAGCCCAGAGCAATCTCAGAAGCTGTTTTTCCCTTGCTGTAAGGAAGTTTGGTCTTCCAAGTTTTCTCGAAAAGGTCTCTTACTGAAGCCGCATCCTGATATCCCGGCAGATATTCAGGCATAACTCCCATATCGCATAGGCCCAGCATGTTGCCCTTTTCGAAAATGGGATAAATTCCGGTGTACGAATGTCCCATGTTGCCGGTAAGAAGAGCCAGGTTCACCAGGTTCATGACGCACTGGAGCCCATTTTCCTGGAGAATGACATCTCCTCCGAAAATGATCGCGGCTTTCGGGGCTTCAGCCAGTATTCTCGCAGCCTCTTCGAGTGCTTCCCCAGACACCCCGGTTCTTTTCAGAATGCCTTTAAGAGAAATCTTGTCAAGAAGGTTTTTCATGGGCAGGAAATTCGTCGTCTGGTCTCTGACAAACTTTCTGTCCCAGAGATCCAGATCCAGGATAATCTTCATGAGCCCAAGGGCCAACTCGCTTTCTGAATAAGGCCTGATCGCAAGTCGAACACGGGCGAACTCATCCAAGCTCGTCTTGCGGGAATTGGCCACGATGACGTTGCCATCATATCGTCGTGAAGCAATCTTGATTTTCCATCCAAGGGCTGGTGTCTCTTCGATAGGGTCTATTCCTATAACGAGAATAGCTCCTGTTTCTAGGAGTTCTTCCAGCGTATTGGCCATACCCTTGACACCGCATGTCAGTTCCAGGGCTCGCTGCACTCTCAGAAAACTGAAACGGGCCTCACTGTCTATATTGTTGGTCCCTATTACCCCCCTGAAAAACTTCTGGAAAGCATAGCAATCTTCGTTGGTAAGCCTCGGCGAAGCCAACCCGGCCACACTGTCGGGGCCGGATTCCTCAATGATTTGCCGCAGCT
>CAIXMD010000251.1 GCA_903920415.1 uncultured Desulfomonile sp. | reverse complement strand
TGTAGCATAGAGATTTCCTACCACCTTATAAAGATCGGTGTATAAGTCCGGGTATTGGGAATTTGGTCCGATTTGCCAGTACTTTTTTGCGGACCGGATCTCTGTGGATGCATAAAGGCGTCCGGTATTTTCCAGATTTTTATCCCCCAGCGCCTGGCCAAGGAGCATCATTCCATACCATGCATTTACCGACTCACTGGTACTTTCCTGATTGTTTCCAACACCCGCTGCATCCGAAAGGCCCTGGGCCCAGCAATGACCGTCGTACCAGTCTTTGTTCCGTTGTTTGACAAAATACTTGTCAGCGGTGGATGGATTTGCAATATCTCTTGCCAAAAGCAGGATTTTCTGTTTGTAGGTTCGGGCCCAGACAGAATCTCCTTTGGCAAGGGCTGCAGCCGCGTATAGAAAATACCCATAATGGAAGTGGTGGTCAGTATAAACTGAGTTGCCGAAATCGGCGCCTACATGATTCTGATCGATTAAGTTTACCAATCCCCCGTAAACGGTATCATACCTGAACGCGTTTTGCAGCCAGCCGGGCATAATTACCAGCGGGGTGCCGTCAAGCCATCGGTTCATTTCTGTTTTCAGCGTATCACGAATGGTTTTAGATACAGAGTCAGCTGACGGGAACCAGGTTTCCAGCTCATCCCCGATCACAGCAAGCCGGCCCTTTTTAGCCAGCTGCTTCCCTCCAAAATACGTTGAGGTATTGACCTGGTTGAGGTACCCTGGCTGGAAAGCGGTGGCACCGGCAATGGTGTCCCTATCCCCTTTGAGAGTGGCCAGAAGCTCATGGCGATATTTATCGATGGTGTTATTTGCAAGGTTATGTTGGGGCGATATCCACCCTGCGTTGATCAAAGGTTCCTGCATATTCCAGGTTATTCCATGGATAGCGGTAAGCTGGCCCTTGATACACTGGTATTGCGTCAGGACGGTATCTTTAGATGTTGATGCACCCAGGATATCAAGGTGATGCGGAAGAGCCAACATTAAAAGTGAGTCGTTTGAGGGGTCGTTGCTGGTCCACTGAAATTTCATGTCAGCGGTGTCAGAACCATTGTCGACAGATGCAGAATAAGTGCCGCCGGTCGGGTAAAACCTGCAATAATTGTTCAGCACCAGCAGCTTTTGGGCCATGTTTTGAGTGTCATCATACTGAGTACCTGGGTTTGATCTGGCCGCAAGATATGCAGCACGCAGGTAACCGGTAAAAGTGTTTTGAAAGATCAGGGCCCCCTGAAAGGCAGATCCCTGGCCCATATAATTGAACCAAATGTTAACGGTAACAGGCTGAGAAGCATACAATACGTAATAGATGTAATTATCACCTCCACCATCAGCAGCCATTTTAAGGATGAACATATTACTCGTGGCCGTAACGGGGCCGGGGTTGGGAAGGTTTGTGTAGGTTATCCCGTCGGTGGAAAAGGCATTCAGTGTGCGTCCCTGTGAAGCAAAGTACGGGGTCAATCCTGAATATTTCATTGTGACGTACGGCATGCCTTTGACAATGGGAGCTTCCATATAGCCAGGCTTCCCGTCTACACGTCGGTATTTCAGTGTGACCGACAGGTCATCGTATTTTTTGATGAATGGCTTGAATGCGATCATATCCGGAGTAAGAGTAGAATCAACCGCGCCAAAATACCAGTCAAAGCCCGAGGAAAAAGTGACGGAATTGGTTCCCGGAAACCCGTTTGAGAAAACCGAAACCGCATAAGGCTGGTAACCGAGCCCTAATCTGTCACAGGCTTTTGAGTATGATACATACCCCGGTACCGGCATGGTCCCCAAACCAACGGCATAGGGATAGGTAAATATCGGCGACCAGCCGGCCATGCTATCGGGATAAACATTATTAATATTCCTTGAAAGGAACAGGCATTTGAACCAGGAAGTAGTGGGATAAGGGAATTTGAGCGAATCCAGGAGGTAGGTTCGCGGATAGCTGCACGCTACTTTGGAAAATACCGAAGGAGGCGCAGTAGTGTCAAAGGGTGCTCCATATTGCCATGTCTGGTAATAGATTCCCGAAAATGAGCATGCAAACAAAAGAAACAGGGAAAATCTGAGAGTAAAATTTTTCATGAGCCTACAATTTTGATTACTATACAGACAAATTAAATCATTGAAAAGTTTTCAAACGAGTGAAATAATTATTTAAGAGCTTAGTCCAAATATACGAAATAAAATAGCCGTCTTCAAGCTTTTGCCCAAAATTTCACCTGCCAGCAAAAGGATATCACCCATTGGTTGCAAAGGGTTTAATCTCAGGAATTCCTTGTTTTCGCGGAACTCCAAATGCAGATCCGAACAATATTGTATTCTCATTTGGCACCTTGATTTTATGAAAACTCAGCCATGTGTGTTTGACCTGCTGTAAATGTTTTTTGTGTTTGTCCTATATGATTTTATTGGATGCAAAAGTAATCAAGGTCTTCCAGTTATCAGCACATTTCATCAGGGAAGTAAATTTAAAGTCCCGGT
>CAIXMD010000250.1 GCA_903920415.1 uncultured Desulfomonile sp. | reverse complement strand
GTCGAAAGACTCGCCTACTCCTGAAAGAGCTGGAACAAGACAGGTCAACGATTCAGTTCGAACTTCACACCGCTGCCGAAGAACTAAAAAACGCGGTTTCCGAATCTCATAGAATTGATCAAGAACGTAGCAGAAAGGCCGAACTCCTTGAAGGGTTTAGGAATGATATGTTCCAAAATCTTCAGGAGGCCGCACAGCAGAGAAACGTACGGGAGGGTTTGATAAAGCGCGTTAAAGAAATAGAAACCAAGCTGCACAAGGTGACCGAAGAAAGCGAAAGCGCTACTGCCACACTCTCAGATGCAAGAGTCTCAACAGCGTTGTTTGCCCAAACCCTGGCTGAAATAGAGGGGCTCAGGATAGTGCACAGCCACAGGAAAGGAGAACTATCCGAAACGCGACGGGAGACAGTTCATCTGATCACTGAACTCAGGAATAATTTGGGGAGCATGGAAAAGCATCTTGCAGCAACCAAAGCCCGAATAGACTCGCTTGAAGAAATGCGGCGCAATTTCGTAGGATATGATCAGAGTGTCCGGTTTCTCATGAACAACCAGAAGCCTGTAGATCGGCAAAGCCTCTTGGGCCCTTTGGCCGAACTGATAGAGGCGCCTCCTGAGTACGAGAAAGCCTTATCAGCGGTCCTTGGACAACGTCTAGGAAATTTGGTCGTGCCGTCAACTTACGACGGCTTCCAGGCAGTGAATCGGCTCAGACAGGCCGGGGCAGGAAGGGCCACCTTCATACCTATTACTCCTCGTTGTGGAGTTGAATTAGACGAGCAATGTGTCGTGGAAGGTCCGACTCCCCTAAAGGACGTCGTTCACTTTCGAAAAGGATTTGAGACACTTGGTGATTTCCTTCTGGCCGGCTACTTTGTGGTCGGGGATATTGAGCAGGCCCTTGAAATTTGGCAGCGGAACGGCATTCAGGTAGATTTAGTCTCCATGGAAGGAGATTTACTGAATCGTTTCGGAGAAATTACCGGGGGTTCCTGGGACAAAAAGCCGGACGAGATTTTTGTAAAGCGCAGAGAGATCGTCGAACTGCATCAACAGAGAGAATCTCTTGATAAAGAGGTCTTAGCTTGTCGGGTATCTTTGCAGGAACAGGAAAAGATTTTGCAAGAAGTCTCCTCTGAGATCGATCATACGGATACCGTGATCAATGACCTCAACTTGAAAGAAGTTCGTTCTCGGAGTGAACACGACCGGGCCGGCAGCCGAATCTCAAGCGCGGAACGTAAGTTGGAGGTCTTGATGTTGGAAAGGGAGCAGCTCGACAAGGAACAGGGCGAGATCACCCAAGATCTTCGACAATCCGAGGCGAGTATAACTCTTCTGGAAAACAGGCGGATAGAATTGGAAGAGCTTTTAAAGGCTGCCAAAATGGAACTGGAGGAACTTGAGGGGGAAGTAGAGGAAAAATCCCGGAACAGTGGACAAATTAGAGTGAGGGTAGCCCAACTGGAGGAACGGTGGCGCTCGAGAGAAAGGGAGTTACGTTCAGTTGAGGACACCATGCAGCAGATTGAAGAGCATGTTTCAGGATTGAATGACGAAACATCCCTCAGTACTGTCGATGCTGATAGAATCTCCAACGAGCTTATCGATGCCCAAGCACGCGAAAAAGGACTCTTGTTAGAACACGAAACCCAGGGAAGACAAATTACAGCTTTGAAAAAAGAATCGGAAGACTTGTCGGTTTGCGTGAAATCCCTCGAAGAAGAAACAACCACTTGTGCAACAGCTATGAAAGAGGTGAGAGAGAGCGGCCACTCGCTCGAAATGGAGTTGGTGCGGCTTGAACAGATGGTAGAGGGGCTCGTGGAAAAAACCCTCGAGCGTTACCATTTGGACCCTCGGACCGTATCATGCCCGGCTTCCTCCCCTGACCAAAATGAGATTAGTGAAATTAGGGCAAAATTGGAATCTATGGGTGAGGTAAATTTTGGGGCCATTGCAGAGAGTCGCCAAGCCGAGGAACGCCTCAGTTTTTTAAAGGAACAGGAGCAAGATCTTAAGAAGTCGGTTGACTCATTGTTTGACACTATTAACAAGATCAATAAGACGACAAGAGAACTGTTTCAGGCAGCCTTTAACAACATTAATGAAAAATTTCGAGAAATCTTCCAATTTCTATTCAGGGGTGGAGAGGCTTATCTCGAGCTAACCGATGAAGAAAACTTTCTGGAAACCGGGGTTGATATTGTTGCTCGTCTACCTGGAAAGCGGAGACAGAACATGAGCCTCCTTTCCGGAGGGGAAAAGGCCCTCACGGCAGTTGCTATGATTTTTTCCATTTTTCTCACTCGTCCCTCGCCTTTTTGTCTCCTGGACGAGGTGGACGCACCTCTTGATGACTCCAACATAGTCAGGTTCAACCAAATGCTCAGAAAACTCTGTGATAAGACTCAATTCATCATCATCACACACAATAAGCAAAGCATGGAGGCGGCAGATTCTCTCTACGGCGTCACCATGGAAGAGCCTGGCGTCTCAACAGTTGTATCAGTTGTATTTGCAGAGTAGTTGCCTTTCCTGGACACTTTTTAGAATAACAAGGCATCATTTGTTTCGAGAGGATCCCCCGCCCCCATCTTCCCATTCTACTTGACTTTTTAATCATTAAATTATATGAGTTGCATAGTTTTTATTAATTGAATTAGAAAAACTCACGCTAATGGGCTGATAGTCATGAAAAAACTTGTTGTAACAGCGTGGCTCACCGCAATGTGCTTTCTCCTTCTCGGAAATGTCCACGCCTGGGAGGTCCCCCCCTACCTCAGAGTCACCGCCGGCACAAGAATGTGGTTCACCGTTCTGGAGGGTGATCTTATACAGAAAGATAGGACCAAACTGGGGCTGGCAGAAAACCTGGGAATACAAAAAGACAGGCTTGTGTGGGAATTTTTTGCCAATACACGGTTCAACAACATCCATGTGTTCAGGATGAAAGTAGAACCTACAACCACTTACGATCAATCTCGAAACGATTCCTACCAGAAAATTTGGAATGTAATTTTCGGATATGATCTAGATTTCTTTATGTCTCCCCAGATCCTTTTCGGAGCAAATGTGGAGATGGTAATACTGGGCCTGGAGACACGGGTGAAAGATGCTGTTGTAGCGTCTTCCGCTTTCAATTATCGCGAAGAAGGAACCCGCATATTCCCGACACTAGGTTTACACGGAACTTATTACCCTGTACTCGAGAGTGTAGCCTTGCGTCCAAATATTTCCAGCCGGATAAATTGGTGGAATTACGACAGCTTGGAAAATTGGGACTGGGAGGTCGCTTGTGCGGTTGACATTCCGATAAACAGGCTATGGACCTGGTCAATCAATGGGGGGTACAGATTCTGGCACACCAAGGTTAAGCGGGAGCGCGACACAATTGATATGAACCGTATGGGATTCTTTGTCGAAACTTCAGTACTCTTCTAGGTCAGGTAGTTCCCCGGTATTCCCTGGTAATTCAGTGCAAATTAACTCTGGTTTCCAGGGCCTCTAGTAATCTGCTGAGAATATCTCCTGCGCTACCAATCATCAGAATATCAGTGACCTGCTCATGGAGGGACGAGGGTTCACGGTTTACTTCGACCACTACTGCCGGAGGATGTTTGAGTTTAACCGATAGGGGGATCTGGGCTGCCGGGTAAACTTGGAGAGATGTGCCCACGACAATAAGCACATCACATTTCTGGGATTGCACCTGCGAAATCATAAGGGCTCTTGATGGAATGGCTTCACCGAAGAAGACTGCGTCAGGTTTGAGCAATCCTCCGCAATTTCTGCACCGAGGGGCTTCCGATTCTCCGGATTCGATCCTGGCTTCAACATCTTCGATCGGCTCCAGGGATCGGCACTTCATACATGCAGCTCTCAAAAGGTTTCCGTGAAACTCAACTACTTCCACAGACCCTGCCCGCTGGTGAAGGTTGTCTACATTCTGAGTAATTATACATTTGAGGATACCCATCTGTTCCATACGAGCCAGCGCATAATGGGCAGGGTTGGGGTCAGCCGAGGCTAAGTCGAAGTCACCGGAAGATTTAAGGTCAAGGTGCATTCGCCAAAAGCGTGAGGGATTTTGCAGAAAACGATCTATGGAAAATTCGCCGGGATCTACCCTAGTCCAGAGCCCCCCTGGGCTACGGAAGTCGGGAATGCCTGATTCAGTGCTGATGCCTGCGCCGGTTAATGCTATCGCATTTTTGGATGTTGCCAACACTTCTGCAGTCTTTGCTATCAGAGCTTCCATATTAACTCCTAATTTTTCTCATGATATAGGGACGAAAATAATATCGCAACGAAATTTTGTATTTCAGCAATCTCATCGTAGTTGTGATTACATTGCCAAAACTCTCTATCTGGGGCTTTCATCTTGACACATCCAACACCTCGAGACTATTTATTACTGGATCTTGGGTGTTGTACGAATCTTTTTCTTTCACTCCGCATCTATATTAGAGATATGACATGGAAGAAGACAACCAAACTATCAGATATGTATTGAACGGCGACTTTAATGCTTTCGAAAAGCTCGTGGAAAAGTACCAGGGCAGAATTTATCGTCACTTGAGAAAAATGGTCAAGGACAATAGTGAAGCTCAAGACTTGTTGCAGGAAACCTTTCTCAGTGCTTACCGAGGACTCAAAGGGTTTGCCGGGGATTCGTCCTTTTCCACTTGGCTTTTCAGGATTGCGAGCAACAGAGCCCTGATGTTTCTTAGAAAGAACCGTCCAGAGTTTATCCAATACGATGAACAAATTGGAATCAAGAACGACGATAAATTGGTTCCTGCTTCCCCTGAATTCGTCAGCACTCCGCTGGAGATATTACTTTCGAACGAGGGGCGTAAAAAAATCGAAGAAGCTATCGACCATCTGCCTTTGATATATCGAACAGTAATTATACTTAGGGACGTAGAAGGTTTTTCTTTAGAAGAAGTTGCTGAAATCATAGATACTTCAGTTCCTGCAGTAAAATCGCGTCTTCATCGAGGCCGAAATTCTGTTCGGGAATCGTTGGGTACATATTACATGGAGCGAACTGTAAACGGTAAGCGGAGAGCTTTACAAGAATGATGAAGGAGTGTAAGGATTTTTGCGATCGTTTGTCCGATTACCTTGATGGGCAGGTAGATGAAAATATTTGCATACTCATTGAGGAG
>CAIXMD010000249.1 GCA_903920415.1 uncultured Desulfomonile sp. | reverse complement strand
GATGAAATTTCGTCCTCTACATGATCGAGTCCTCGTCGAGAGGGTGGAATCGGAGGAAGTAACCAAAGGAGGCATTATATTGCCTGACACCGCCAAGGAGAAACCCCAACAGGGCAAGATCATCGCGGTCGGTACGGGTAAACGTACCGAAGAAGGCAAAATCATTCCGCTGGAACTCAAAGTCGGCGACACCATTCTATTCGGAAAATATTCCGGGTCTGAAATCAAGATTGAAGGCACTGAATATCTCATTATGAAAGAAGATGACGTATTGGGACTTGTCGAATAATTGAAGTCCTCATCTACCGACAGTCGAATTTGAATGATCAATACAGTAACAGAAATTCATTTCAGAGAAAAAGAAGGAGAGAATAAATGGCCGCTAAGATAATTATGTTCGAACAGCAAGCCCGTGACAAAATCCTCAGGGGCGTCAATATTATGGCCGACGCCGTTAAGTCGACTCTGGGCCCGAGAGGCCGTAATGCCATATTGGAAAAATCGTGGGGTGCTCCTAACGTTACGAAAGACGGTGTGACCGTAGCCAAGGAGATCGAACTGGAAGACAGGTTCGAAAACCTTGGGGCTCAGATGCTAAAAGAGGTCGCGTCCAAGACTTCTGATGTGGCTGGTGACGGCACCACCACGGCCACTGTATTAGCCCAGGCCATTTACCGAGAAGGCATAAAGATGGTGGCTGCAGGCGCATCTCCCATGGATATTAAGCGAGGAATCGACTCCGCAGTGGAAGCCGTGGTGAAGAAGCTTAAGGATCTCTCGAAACCAACCAAGGACAAGAAAGAAATAGCCCAGGTAGGGACAATTTCGGCAAATAATGACGCAACCATCGGTAATATAATTGCGGAAGCCATGGAAAAAGTCGGAAAAGAGGGTGTCATAACCGTTGAAGAGGCCAAGTCCATGGAAACCTCTCTGGAGGTAGTCGAGGGCATGCAGTTCGACCGTGGCTATTTGTCTCCGTATTTTGTTACAGATCCTGAGCGGATGGAAGTGTCACTGGCGGATCCGTACATCCTGATCAATGAAAAGAAGATCTCGAACATGCGTGACATGCTGCCATTGCTGGAGCAGGTAGCAAAAATGGGCAGACCTCTTGTAATCGTTGCTGAGGACGTCGAAGGAGAGGCTTTGGCGACTCTAGTGGTTAACAAGCTCAGAGGTACACTCACCGCCTGTGCGGTCAAAGCTCCCGGGTTTGGCGACCGAAGGAAGGCCATGCTCGAGGATATCGCAATCCTTACCGGTGGTCAGGTTATATCCGAGGATCTGGGCCTGAAACTTGAGAATGTTAATCTGAATGATCTTGGCCGAGCCAAGAGGGTGACGGTCGACAAGGACAACACCACCATAATAGATGGCGCAGGATCTAAAGACCAAATCGAGGGACGGGTCCGTCAGATCAGGACTCAGATCGACGATACCACTTCTGACTACGATCGGGAAAAGCTTCAGGAAAGGTTGGCGAAGTTAGTCGGTGGTGTAGCGATTATTAATGTAGGCGCTGCCACCGAAACAGAAATGAAAGAGAAGAAAGCCCGCGTTGAGGATGCTCTGAATGCTACCCGTGCAGCGGTTGAAGAAGGTGTTGTCCCCGGAGGGGGCGTTGCTTACCTGAGATGCTTGGATGCCATAGACAACCTGAAGCTGCAAGGCGATGAGGCTGTTGGCGCCAGGATAGTTATTCGGGCTTTGGAAGAGCCAATCCGTCAGATTGCTATTAATGCAGGTCATGACGGCTCTATCGTAGTGGACAAGGTCAAGGGCAAAGAGTTCGCCTTCGGATTCAACGCCCATAAGGAAGTCTACGAAGACCTTATGGAAAACGGTGTAATCGATCCTTCCAAGGTTACCAGGCTTGCCTTGCAAAATGCCGCCTCTGTGGCTGGGCTCATGCTGACCACCGAGGTCGTGGTTGCGGAAAAACCCAAGGAAAAAGATGCCCCGTCTATGCCCGGCGGGGGGATGCCTCCAGGTGGCATGTATTAGTCTTGTCAAGACGACACTTACTATGAAAACAAGGGCGGCCATAGGCCGCCCTTGTTGCTTCTCCCTTACGCTGGCCGATTGATTATAGCAATTGCCACAAAAAAGGAACGTTATTCGGACTGCTCAATTCTTTTCCTTATACTTTATCAAAGGCCCGAAAAACTCTGTTTCGCAATAGTAGCACTTAAGCATCAAAGGATCCTTGTTCACGACGTCAAACTTTCCAGGGACCTGTTCGTGATTTGTCACACAGAACCGGTCAGGGCACAGGACGATGTCTCCTATTCGAGTTGGAGTCTCAACCCTGTGTTTCTCAATGACCTCTCCATCTTCGATCCTGGTAATAGTGGCGATAGGAGCTATGAGAGCCACAACGTTCAGCATGTCACGGGTGAGACTCAGGTTTTCCACCTTTATTATGTCCTTTTTCTTCATAGAAGGGGATTCGAAGTTGATACCTATGGCTATGATATCTCCTGTTTCACGAGCGAGTGCATTCAGGCCAAGAACCTGCGAGATAAGGTAAGCTTTTCCTGAGGGAATGTGGTCAATCACGATTCCGGTTTTAATCTTGGCTATAGTCACGGTACGCTGGTTCATTTTACTGCTCCGAGGATAAGTGCTAGAAGTGTCTCACGCACAAATAAGCCGTTGCGAGCCTGTTGGAAGTAATAGGCGTGATGGGTGGCATCCACATCCTGGGCAATCTCGGTCACTCGTGGCAAGGGATGCATAACCTTCATATGCGGCTTGGAATTCTTGAGCATGCTGGCTTCAAGCCGGTAAATGCTCCTGAATTTTTCTGCCGCAGTCCTTTCCAGAAGCCTCTCTTTTTGGATCCTGGTCATATACAGAATATCGACGTCAGCAACGTAGTCTTCTATGCGGGTTCCTTCCGTAAAGGATGAGCCTGTTTCGGAAGAAACTTTCTTGCACTTGTCGACGATGAACCTGGGCATTGCAAGGTCGCGGGGAGAAATGAAAATTAGGTGACAATTATCGTATTTCAGCAATGCTTCGGTCAGTGAATGTACCGTACGGCCATTGGCAAGGTCTCCAACCATGGCAACGGTAAGCCCGTCTAGAGTCCCCTGCGTTTCTTTAATGCTATAAAGGTCCAGAAGTGTCTGCGTGGGATGCTGATTAGGGCCGTCCCCCGCATTTATCACGGGTATTTCAGCTGCTTCAGCAGCGAGCCTGGAAGCACCTTTAAGTGGATGACGGATAACCATTACATGGAAGCCGTACCCGTCATGCATCTTGACCGTATCCCATAGGGACTCCTCTTTGACTACTGAGGTAATGTTTGCATCGAAAAATCCTCCAACGGTACCTCCCAAATTCCGCATCGCCACCTCGAACGACGTGCGTGTCCTCGTGGAAGGCTCAAAAAACAACATAGCCGACACTTTGTCCTTACAAAGACTTTTCTTATCTGGGTGATTGCAGACATCGGGTACTTTCAGAAGGATTTCATCAATTTCCTCCCGGGTTAAATCATTCATGGAAATTATATCTTTTCCTTCGAAGTCCATCTCACATCACCTCTTAAAGAATCGATCTTCTCCGGGATCGGATCCGAAAAGGAACCCACGGCACACTGAAGCACCTCAAAATGTGTATTCCCGGCCATTGACAACAGTGCAGGAGACAATCGCCGGAAGGGAAATTCCTGAAAAGGGCGACCAAGAGCATCGGGTTTGCAGATGGCCGCGTCCTCTTATCTCAGTGTCTTCCACTACACTTGAATGTGACAAGTCCATTACTGTGAAAGAAGCTGAAAAACCTTTTTCAATGGAACCGTGAGGCTGATCCACGTCCCGGGACATGATTCGTCCTGGAGTAGCTGAAAGAATCTCGCATATCCGTGATGGGGAGAAATTGCATTCTTTTATGAGCCATCCAACAAATGGGCCTAGTGTGTCCAGATGGGGTATTCCCGGAGCCCCATTCTTTTTATCCTCCATAGTGTGTGGAGCGTGATCGGATGCCAGAACATCCACCAATCCATATTTCAGGGCATCCAGCATGAATAGCCTATCGGGTTCGGTTCTTAAAGGAGGATTGGAGTCCAGCAGTTCCGGGGGGAGGTCCAGCTTTCTACCTCCACCGAAAACTCCTGCCTCGGAAATGTTGAAAAAAAGATGATGCGGTGTAGCTTCGCACGTTACAGGGACTGAGCTGTTCCTATTGTAGTCAGCGATCAATTCGACGGTCCTCTGGGTTGAGACATGACAAATATGGCTATATAAACCGTGTCTTGCTGTGAGTTCAAGTATCTGGTCAACAGCACGAATTTCTGCCTGCGGGGGCCGTATTTTCCAGTGGGGACCACCAGTTCCAAGCTTTTCGATGAATTCCGGATCCTCCGCATGAAAGAATACTCGACAACCCCCGTATCGGGCCACCGTGTTTTTAAGATCTCGCCAGGCGCAAAAAGAAATCGGAGAAGGTCTAGGATCCAGGTACACTTTATAGGGAATATCCGTCCATGGATCTGAGCGCTCTGTTACGGCGGCAAAGAGGATAACCGGACAAGGAGATGATGATGTTAGCTCAAGCTTGCGAGCGTAAGACTGCGGTCCATCAGGAGGAGACGGGTCGTTCGGCATTGCAGCGAAAAGGGTCACACCTCCATTTATCGCCGCTTTACCTGCGCTTGAAAATGTCTCTTTGCGGCATGCAGCTTCCCACTGGGCAAGAGCACTTGGATTGTTGTCTGCTGGTCGAGGGTATTCTCTAGCATGGACGTGAATGTCAACGAAACCCGGAAATATGAGTCCAGCATCTTGTTCGTCGTGGCCGGCATCCTCCACGTACTTAATTAAACCAT
>CAIXMD010000248.1 GCA_903920415.1 uncultured Desulfomonile sp. | reverse complement strand
GGGCGTTGTCATTCTTGGCTGTGAACAAAGAGGCCAGACCCGTCAACTAGTCCCGCCGGAAGTCGTGGTAAGCCATCCGACGAGCAAAGAAGTGACGGAGTTTCTCGAGTTTACGGGGATCACAGCGGCGCTTGAATCAGTGGAGATTCGGGCCCGAGTGAAGGGATGGCTGCAAAGTGTCAATTTCCAACCCGGTGCGAAGGTCAAAAAGGGGGACTTGCTGTTCCTGATTGATCCTCGGATGTTCCAAGCACAGGTAAACCAATATCAAGCGCAACTCGAGGGGAAAAAAGCTGATCTCAACCTTCAGGAAACCAATATGAGGCGTGCCGAGCAACTTTTGGCATCCGCGTCAATAAGCCAGTTGCAGTACGACACCCAAATGGCCCAAGATATCGTTGCCAAAGCTCATGTCGGCATCTCGGAGGCCGATTTGGAACGGGCCAAGCTCGATCTTGAATACGCCCGGGTTACAGCTCCCATAGACGGAAACGCTAGTCGCAATCTCGTTGATGCAGGTAATCTAGTGGGCGCAGGCAACGAGACTCTTTTGACCAAGATCGTCAACGAAAGCTCCGTCTATGTGTATTTCAATCTTAGTGAAAGAGATGCCCTGAAGCTCAAGAAAATGACCCCGCCGGAGAATTCGGAATCGGGTGAGAGAACCTGGAAGATCAAAGTCTATCTGGCTCTTAGTGACGAGACAGGATTCCCACACGAGGGCAAAATTGATTATTGGGAACCGGAGCTTGACCCAAAGACAGGGACCCTTCAGGCACGCGCCATATTCTCGAACGAGAATGGGTTGCTCCTGCCGGGACTGTTCGCGCGCGTTAGAGTCCCAGTGCAAAAAGAAAACGCATTGCTGGTTCCAGAACTGGCTGTTGGCGTTGCTCAGGCAGGAATGTACGTGCTGGTGGTAAACAAGGACAATGTAGTGGAGCAGCGATTGGTTAAGACCGGTCAGCTTGACGGGGTGCTCAGGATCATTGGAGAGGGGCTCAAGCAGGATGATTGGGTCATAGTCAACGGAATTCAGCGTGCGAGGCCGGGCGCGAAAGTGAACCCTCAAAAGGCCCCTGAAGAGCCACAGCCTTCACAGCCTCCAAAACAAGTACATTCGCCCCCCAAATAATGGAGTCCGTGCTATGCTGAGTCGCTTCTTTATCAACAGGCCGATCTTAGCCTCTGTGATTTCAATTCTGATAGTGCTCATGGGAGGCCTCTCCATCTTCGGGCTTCCCATTGCCCAATATCCCGACATTGTTCCCCCTGTTGTCCAGGTGACTGCGTCGTATCCTGGTGCAGACCCCGGAGTAATTGCTGAAACCGTTGCAGCACCGATCGAACAGCAAGTGAACGGCGTGGACAACATGCTCTACATGTCCAGTCAGAGCGCTGCGGACGGCTCATACACTCTCAATGTCACTTTCGAGTTGGGCACAAACATAGACATGGACACCGTTCTGACTCAGAATCGTGTTTCCGCGGCTATGGCGCAGTTGCCCGAGGAAGTTCAGCGGCAGGGCGTAAATACCAAGAAGGTTTCCAGTGCCCTTGCCATGATTCTGACGGTGTATTCCCCGGATGGTAGCTATGACGACCTGTTTGTGACCAATTATGTGACCATATACATAAAGGATGTCCTGAGCAGAGTTCCAGGGGTGGGAAATATAAACCTCTATCCGAGCAAGGACTATTCAATGCGAATCTGGGTGGACGCAGACAAGCTCCAAGCCCGCAACCTCGCAGTTACCGATATCGTGAATGCTATCCGAAATCAGAACGTCCAGGTAGCCGCAGGCCAGCTTGGGCAGCCACCAGTTCCCAAAGGCCAAGTTTTTCAGTTGACTGTCAACACCCTCGGACGGCTCATTGATGCGAAGCAATTTGAAGAGATCATCGTGAAAACCGGCGACGACACTCGCGTTACCTACCTCAAAGATGTCGCCAATGTCGAGTTGGGCGGAAAGGCCTACGATTTCCTGTCCTTCTATCAAGGCAAGCCTGCAGCTACGATGATGATTTACCAATCCCCCGGCTCCAATGCAATCGAGGTCACCAAACAATTGAACTCCGCGCTCGGGCAGCTCAAGAAAGAGTTTCCACCCGGCCTGGAGCAGGTTGTGGTTTACCAGGTTGCGGATTTCGTCAATGCATCAATTCGCGAAGTTGTTGTCACGCTCCTGGAAGCTTTTGTCCTGGTCATTCTCGTGGTCTTCATTTTCCTTCAGAGTTGGCGTGCCACGGTCATCCCGTTGATTACGATACCGGTATCATTGATCGGCACATTCGCCGTGATGTCTCTATTAGGCTTCTCGATTAACATGATCACGTTGTTCGGGATGGTTCTCGCCATCGGCCTCGTGGTGGACGACGCCATCGTGGTGGTCGAGAACGTCGAGCGCAACATGACCCAATTCGGGCTATCAGCGAAGGATGCCGCGGTTCGAGCCATGGATGAGATAACCGGAGCAGTCATCGGCATCACGTGCGTGCTCATGGCAGTGTTTGTGCCGCCGGCTTTTCTCGGAGGAATCACGGGCCAACTGTTCCGACAGTTCTCGTTGACCATAGCATTCACTGTATTGTTCAGTGCATTGAATGCACTCACACTGAGTCCGGCCCTGTGTGCTCTCTTGCTGAGGCCCCAACACGGCGAAAAAAACATTTTCTTCAGGACATTCAACAAATTATTCGGCCGTCTCACAGACTCTTACTCAAAGATCGTGGCAATCAGTGTACGACGCCTGGCTCTAATGTTGACGTTATTCCTCGCCTTGGTGGTTTTGAGCGGATTTAGCCTCATGAAGGTCCCCACCGGCTTCCTTCCTCTTGAGGATGATGGATTAATCTTGGTGAATATCCAGTTGCCCGATGGTGCCAGCTTGGAGCGCACTACCGAGGTCGTTCGCCGCGCTGCCGAAATTGTCGAAAAAACTGATGGAGTCAAGATTTGGTGTGCGCTCGTCGGCTTTTCGGTCATAGATGCCGCACGCTCGAATCTTGCCACGATGCTCATCCCTCTGAAACCTTGGGAGGAACGATCTAAGCAAGGACTGGGCCGAGACGTCATTATGAGGAACTTGTCGGCTCACTTTGCGAAAATACTTGATGGGGTCGTTTTCCCATTTACTTTCCCTCCCATTCTTGGGCTCGGCACAGGGGGCGGATTCGAGATGCAGTTGCTCGACAAGGCTTCCCTTGGTTTTGAAGCCCTTGAACGAGCAGGAACTGAGCTGGCTGCTGCAGCCAATTCACAGCCGGACCTCAAATCCGTGCATGCAACCTTCAGAGCCCTATATCCAAGCATATACCTCGATATAGACCGAATTCAGGCGTTGACATTGAAGATTCCCTTACAGGATGTTTTTGACACATTACAAACGTACTTAGGGTCAACCTACGTGAATGATTTTAACAAATTCAGCAGGACATGGCAGGTTCGGGTTCAATCCGATAGCCGTTTTCGGAGACAGCCAGACGACATTTCCAGGCTCTACGCAAAAAACTTGGAAGGCAAGATGATTCCGCTCGGTACCGTGCTGAGCGCACGTCATGAGGTTGGTCCCATGCGTGTGGACAGGTACAACATGTTCCCCACAGCCAAAGTGATGGGTGACGCTGCACCTGGGTATAGCTCAGGCCAATCTCTCGATGCAATGGAAGAGCTTGCGGAAAAAGTCCTCTCTCCAGGGATGGGCTTTGAATGGACCAACATGGCCTATCAGGAGAAAAAAGCTTCAGGAAAAGGTGCTATTACCTTTGTTATGGCTATACTGGTGGTGATCCTGATCCTCGCAGCCCTTTACGAGAGTTGGGCTGACCCGATCGCCGTGGTCTTGACAGTCCCACTGGCAGCTTTGGGCGCCGCGTTGGGTCTCATAATCCGCGGAATGGATAACAACGTTTACACTCAAGTGGGGTTGGTGCTGCTGGTGGCTCTGGCAGCTAAGAATGCGATTCTCATAGTGGAGTTTGTTCGGGATGAACGTGCAAAAGGCATGGGCCTTTTTGAGGCGGCGGTTGAAGGTGCTCGCACGCGTTTTCGACCGATTCTCATGACATCGTTGGCATTCATTTTTGGAGTATATCCTCTAGTCATTGCTTCCGGAGCGGGCGCGGTGAGTCGGCAGTCCGTAGGGACGGCGGTATTCGCAGGGATGCTGGGCGTAACGGCGCTCGGAATCTTTTTCATTCCTGCACTCTACGTGTTCATGCAAGGTCGAAAAAGCCGGTCTGCGGATTCGGAGGAGTATAGTTCCACACCCAAACCTGGGCCGAATCTATAGCGTTTCTCTAAAGTCTTTTTGGTTTAGCTGGGACGGATGCTCAAAACCTGCCGCCAGTCGGTAAAAATATTTAGAACTGCGATAATTTGGCTTGCCGTCGTGAGTACTTGACATCAGACCATATTTCATGATAAAAGTCTTGTTGTAACTGGATGTTGCAACAGTATTGAATAATATGTTATCATGAAATATTGTCAGTATATCGTTATTGCAGTATTTATTCTTGGAATGTTTGGCTGCGGCACCAAGGTTGCCATGGTGAAACAGGAGTCTTCGCGCTCTTACACGATAAAGGGCAAAACATATACTCCGCTGAAAATAGTTTCCCCTGGTCATTTCCAGAAAGGAGTCGCTTCCTGGTATGGCCCAGGGTTCCACGGGAAGAAAACCTCATCCGGGGAAGTTTACGACATGCACGGCCTTACTGCGGCCCACAATATCCTGCCTCTGAACACTGTGGTAAAAGTAACCAATCTTGCCAACCACAGAGAAGTCGTTGTGAGAATCAACGATCGAGGGCCGTTTGTGGACGATAGAGTTATCGATCTTTCTCTTACCGCTGCTCACAAACTCGGAATGGTAGGCCCCGGCACAGTTCCTGTTCAGGTTGCGGTAATTGGGGCCAAGGATTCCGGTCAGACGACAAGACTTGCTTCCAACGAAGTTAAGCCTCAGCTCGTGAAAGCACCCAATCCTTTCTATACTCAGGCCGGCCCAAGGCTGCTGGCTCTTACGAGAAACTAACTCAACATGAAGATCACCGTGATAGGTGCAGGTCTCGCCGGATCTGAGGCCGCATGGCAGTTGGCGAGACGGGGAATACAGGTTCGCCTGGTAGAGATGAAACCTGTTCGCTATTCCCCTGCACATGGTTCGGAATACTTGGGAGAGTTGGTATGCTCGAACTCGCTGAGGTCTTCTTCGTTGGAATCTGCACCGGGCCTCCTCAAAGAGGAATTGCGAATAGGAGGATCTCTGATAATGGAAGCGGCAGATAAGACTGCCGTGCCCGCCGGCAAAGCCCTTGCTGTCGACCGCACACTTTTTTCCAAGTTCATCACACACAAAATCGTTGAAAATTCACTGATAACCCTGGAAAGGGATGAGATCAGGACTGTTCCTCCCCGGGAAGACGGCTCCGTGATCATAGCTACCGGGCCACTCACCTCCGATTCACTCGCACGAGGGATAGCCGGGCTACTCGGCTCTGAAGGCCTCTCATTCTATGACGCGATAGCTCCGATAGTTACCGCTGATTCTCTCGACATGAGCAGGCTTTTCAGGGCATCCAGATACGGCGGAGAGGAGGGCGACTATCTGAACTCGGCCATGGACGAAGCAACTTACAGGGCATTCGTCCAGGAGATACTGAACGCCAAGAAGGTTGATCCGTACCCTTTTGAAGATATTCCTCACTTTGAAGGTTGTCTGCCGGTGGAAGAGCTTGCCAGGCGGGGCCCTGAGACCCTGGCCTTTGGTCCTATGAAGCCGGTGGGACTGGTTGATCCCGCAACGGGTAAGCGTCCTTTCGCCGTAGTCCAGCTCAGAGCCGAAAATCGTGGGCAGACTCTGTATAACCTCGTCGGATTCCAGACCAAGATGACACATCCGGAACAGGAAAGGGTCTTCCGTATGATACCCGGCCTGGAAAATGCCGACTTTGCTCGTCTCGGTTCCATTCACCGAAACACGTACATCGATGCTCCCCGGCTTCTTGACGAATTCTCACGTTCTTTGGCAGAACCCCACGTATTCTTCGCAGGTCAAATCACCGGAGTGGAGGGGTACATTGAGTCCACCGCGTCGGGTTTGGCAGTGGGTATAATGGCCGGCTTGCTGGGAAAGGGAGTGGATCCTGATCTCCCCCCGACAGTCTCGGCCCTGGGCGCGCTCATGAGGCATACACGGGATCAAGGGGCAAAGCGGTACGAGCCCATGAATGTGAATTTTGGGATTATGGACCCTCCGCCGCCGGGAACATCCAAAAAGCGGAAAAAGGAAGTCATGGCAAGCCGGGCCCTCGACGCGATTCACGAGTGGAAAAAAACCGTGGATAGCCAGTGGGAGAGGGTAGGGGTAGAAATAACACCTGTTTGAATGAAAATGGAATTGAATTTTCACGCGTAGAACGAATTGAAAAGGGGTTCATTTCCCTCTAGAATGAAATGCGCTGAATCGACGCGAATATTCCGGCACCTGTCAATTGAGGCAACCATTCAGAAATATTATGGAACTTCCAGAACGCAAAATCTACACGGTCTCTGAACTGACTGCACGCATTCGTGAGTTACTGGAGAAAGAATATCCTTCGGTCTGGGTACAGGGTGAGATTTCCAACTTCAAGCCTGCGCCATCAGGGCATAACTACTTTACCCTCAAAGATGACTCATCTCAGATCCGCTGTGTGATGTTCAAGACTCAGAGCAGGTTCTTGAAGTTTAGGCCGGAAGACGGCCTGAACATAATCGCATGGGGCCAACTTAGTGTTTACAGTCCCAGAGGCGAATACCAGTTGATCCTGGACACCATGGAGCCTATGGGGTTGGGCAGTCTGATGCTCGCGTTTGAGCAGTTGAAAAAAAGACTCCAGGCAGAAGGGCTGTTCGATCAGAGCCGCAAGAAGCCTCTACCAGTGTTTCCAAGGAGGATTGGGTTGGTTACCTCGCCAAGGGGGGCGGCAGTTCGCGACATGATCCGCATTATCAGACGCCGTTTTCCTGGAATGCACATTCTGATAAGTCCTTCGTCGGTCCAGGGGGATAAAGCCCCGGATGAGATTGTGACGGCACTGGAAAGGCTTTGCAAAGCAGGCGATGTGGATGCCGTCATCATAGGTCGTGGCGGCGGTTCTGTTGAGGATCTCTGGGCGTTTAACGAGGAAAGGGTCGTCAGGGCTGTGGCGGTCTGCCCATTGCCCATCGTAAGTGCGGTGGGCCATGAGACTGATTTTACCCTCACAGATTTCGCTGCCGATTTGAGGGCATCCACTCCGTCGGCTGCGGCCGAGGTGCTTGTTCCGGATCAACACGAACTGGCCTCGGGCATTGGTCACCTGAATGCGCGTATCAAGAACTCCGTTCTTTCTTTGCTCAGACGATATGCTGAAACAGTCAACGAGACAATCAAACGGCTCTACGATCCCAGACGGCAGATTCAGGAACGACGAATGGGCCTTGATGACCTCACTATTCGTCTTGGCCGGGCTATGGAACGCAGATTAAACGTGCTGAAGCGAGACGCTGAAACTACTGGAGGACGCCTGAGGCCGGAACATCTTCGTAAAATGGCGGCTATTTATAAGGAGGATTGCTCGAACTTGCGCGCAAGGCTGGAGCGCATCATTCTCAGTACGATGCAGCAAGCTGAGGTTTCTGCGAAAAACCTTTCCTCACGACTGGATGCCCTGAGTCCTCTCGCAGTTCTCGCGCGGGGTTACTCAATAACCATCCGCCCTGATTCAGGAGATGTAATAACCGATGCCGGGTCCGTGGAGAAGGGGGACGAGTTGCAGGTGCGTCTCTTCAGGGGCCGGCTATCTTGCCGTGTAGTTGAGAAACAGAACTCGGACCATAATCCTTGAATTGTATGAGCGTACGAGAGGCCCTCAAATGAATCATCAGATCAATTCCAAAGAGATGCTCCCGTTTCTCGACATGATTTCCAGGAAGGCCGGACAGGTGGTGCTCTCGTACTTCAACAAGGAGTTTCGCATAGACAGCAAGGATACCTCCGCAGAAGGTATCGATATTGTTACCGATGCAGACCGCGATTCTGAGGAAATAATTCTTGAGGCTATACGTAGAGAGTTTCCCGGTCATGACATCTTGACCGAAGAAACTGTTACGGAAAACACAGGTTCAGACTGGCTATGGCTCGTAGACCCTCTTGATGGAACGGTCAATTTTGCTCATGGCTTCCCTCACTTTTGCATATCCATAGCTTTGATGAACACGAATAATCTTGTTGCAGGAATAGTTTACGATCCGCTCAGACAGGAGAGTTTCTACGCATTCAGGAATGGAGGTGCCTTCCTCAATGGGAACTTGATCCGCGTTTCCCGATCTGATCAGCTTCGCCGAAGTATTATTGCCACCGGGTTTCCTTATGACCGGGGTTATTCTCCAGAGAACAACGTGGCGGAATTCACTCGAGTGGTAACTCGAGTTCAGGGCATTCGGCGTGCGGGTTCAGCGGCTCTCGATTTGGCTTACGTCTCCTGCGGTAGGCTGGACGGATTCTGGGAGCTAAAACTGAAACCGTGGGACCAGGGAGCCGGCATGTTGCTGGTCAAAGAGGCCGGTGGTCGAATAACCGATCGGGCAGGTCTTGCAACAGATGTTTACTCTCAAAGTGTTGTTGCAACCAATAACATCATACACGAGGAACTGTTGGCTTCGATCAGTGGGAATCTTTGAACTTTACGCGCAGAAGATGTTTCGATGTTGTTTCAAGACCAAAACGGCCGATCTCCCTCATAGGCGTTGCCCCACTCCTTTGAAAATAGGTTCAGGGGGAAGGATAATCCAGGCAGTTTTGAAACCGCTCTATTCAAGGGTAAGCAACGATCTCATTAATGTTTTTTGGCCAAGACTCCGACGAAAAAACGAAAGAAGTAGAAGATCGAAGCCTCTGGCCGCAGTCCAGCACAGCCCATCATTTCACTTAACTGATTACAGTCGAAAGTCTCTCCGATCCAGACTCCTGCGGACGTATTCTTGAACCAGCGCTGACAGCCCAGAGGGCCGTAGAGATTCGGTACTCCCACAAAAACTTTACCTCCCGGACGAGTGACCCTTTCCATTTCCGCCAGCGCAGCCCCGGGATTTCCCAGGTGTTCTATAGTGCTGCTGTTCCAAGCGAGATCAAGGTTTTCGTCTCTAAAGGGAAGTTTCATCAGATCAGCAACTACAAGGGCCAGGGAAGGGTCGCGTCGTCGAGCCTCCTGCAACGCCTCCAGATCTATGTCCACTGCAATGCTGAGTCCAACACAGGGATCCAATGCAATAATTGAAGAAGCAAAGGCAGGACCTGATCCGGCTTCGAGTATTATGCAGTTTTCGCGGCTCGTCCCAACGGAGAGAATATATGCGACGAGCTTCCGATTAAGCCGTTTACGCAATCCGTCGTATAACCCGTAGACCAGGGTACCTGGTGATCCTAGTTGCCAAGCCTTTGAACTCACTACTAAACCACCTTCTTGGCGATAGCCAGTATTGAACTGCCAAAAGGGAAATTCCTTCCTTTCAGAATGCGCCGCTCAAGATTCACCAATTTAAACAGCATAGTATTAATAAACGGATGCAATGGGCGCAGCTCAGATCGAGGGACAACATCGGACTCGCTCCGCAAATACGGGAGTGCAATTCTATACGCGGCCACTACCGGCAGGAGCGAAGCGAAGAGATGAGTAATCCGAATCAGATTTACATTTTCTTTTCTTAATAGAGACTCCACCCTGGTTCTCGAGTAACGCCGAGAAGCTTGTACCGCCTTGTGGTGCTCTTCGGACAAAAGCCAGCCATAAGCAGGGACGACGAGAATCAAGTATCCGGAAGGTCTCAAAATCCGTAGCAACTCTATTATGGCCCTGTCTTCGGCGACCGAATCGCACTCGAAGACGTCTACTGACATGACAGCATCAAAGGTATCCGCAGGAAAAGGAATATCATTGATCGATGCCTGGCAAACTTTGCTAAGTCCTCTCCGGGACCAGAAAGAGGCTGCTTCGGGAGAGACATCAAAACCGTATGCTTGAGCTGTAATGAGGTGGCACACATTGAAAAGGTTCTGTCCGGTTCCGCATCCGGCATCAAGAACTCGAGCGCTTTTTTGCAATTCAAGCGCCTTTAGTGTGTCGATCAATATAAGGTGGAGCCCTCTATACCACCAGTACGATGTCTCAAATTCGAACATAGTGTTATATTCGCGAGGCTCCACTGATACTGGTCCTATACGATAAAATGGAATGTGTCGGGGTCGGCGGGATCGTACGGGATCGATTTGAGCATGACGAAAGCGGACTCTTCGACGAACCGGATAGCATGAGCCTCTTGCGTTCGCAGGACAACCCCTTGCCCGCTTTTCAAGAGGAACTCTTCGCGGTCATCTGTTTCCACGTGAACTGTCTTGATCCTGGCGGATCCTTCCGTAAGATAAATAAATACAACCGTCTTGTTGTGATAGTGGTTACCGATGATGGTTTGAGGCTTCATGCGGCCGCAGATAAGCGCTTCCCACTTACCGCTGTTCAAAACTTCCTGAAACAAACCTCTTTCGTCATTTCTCTCAAAGGTAGGTGGCAAAATTTCGTGAGACATTAGTCGATCCTTCGAAAGCGGGCTGTGAATATACGCAAAACGTATTGCATGCCTGTTTTAAAAAATTTCACTATGCTTGGCGCAGATTTGGATACACCTTTAGCTCGATCGCGAAAGACGTAAGGGATTTCATAAACAGTCAGCCCCTTTTTACGGCAGGTGTAGAGAAATTCCATAAAATATGCGCCATATCCGGTGGGGATAATCGACACTTTGTCAAAGACCGTCCTCCGGAGTACCACAAAACCGCTGTCATAATCCTTAATGCCGTATCCGAGCACCAGGCCGGCCAAACCATTGATCAGTCTGCTGGACAAGACGCGAAGCCAAGTTCGGTCATCCAGACCCCCCGGGGCGTAGCGAGATCCGACAACTATATCATAATCCTGGAGTTTCTCTATCATCGCTGGCAGCATTGACGGCGGCATACACATGTCGGCATCCATCCAGCCGACTATTTCTCCGCGTGATTCTATTATCCCTCTATTGAATGCAGAGGCCAGGCCGCGTGTGGCGACCCTGCGTATGAGCACCACGCGCGGATCATTCAACCTGTCAACCAGTTGCCATGTCTTGTCAGCGGAGTCGTCATCAACCACTATGACCTCTACATGGTCTTTTACGTGCTCAAAGATACTCTGAATGGTATCGAGGATGTTTTCACGCTCGTTGTAAGTTGCAAGTACTATAGAGACCCGAGGATCCCCTTCCAAAATGTCACCTCCACGTTCTTATTTGTTAGAGCCTTTATCATGATGCTTGACAAGATTTCAAGCTTTGCAAGACAGAAGTTTCTCTACTACTTCCTCGAGTTGTGACCGTGTCAATCCCAGGCCGGATGGCAGGTAAAGGCCCCGGTTCCAGAGATCCACAGAAACGGGGTAGGCGCCGGAAGTATCCGGGAAACGGTGATCATCGGATTTGAAAACCGGTTGCAGGGACATGGGACAGAAAAAAGATCGAGTATCAATGCCTTTCTTCGTCAGTGTCGACATAAGCTCGTCTTTTGTAAGGCCGAAACTTTTGTTAACAAGTATGCCGTACATCCAGTAAACATTCTTGGCCCAGGGTTTTTCTATCGGAAGAGTAAAGTCGGTCTGGTCCGCCAGTAATTCGTTGTAGATCTTCCCGATCCACCTTTTGCGCTCAACCTTTCCCACTACCATCTCCGTCTGAGCCAGTCCCATGGCGGCCTGAATATTCGTCATCCTATAATTAAAACCCATAACTTCATGCACGAACCTGGGCTCCTGAAACCCTTGATTTCGTAACAAACGGAGACGTTGAGCCAATGTCTCATCTTGGCACAGAACCATGCCACCTTCCCCGGTAGTTAAAATCTTGTTGCCATAAAAACTGAAGCAAGAAGCGTCCGACAAGCTACCAACCTTTATTCCATTCACTTCTGCTCCATGGGCTTCGGCACAGTCCTCCAGAACGTACAGGTTATGGCGGCGGGCGATTTCGCAAATGGCTTCCATGTCGCATGGATGGCCGTACATGTGAACAGCCATTATGGCCTTGGTTCTGGGAGTTATCTTTTCTTCGATCTGGTCGGCATCAATGCACCAGGTTTCGCAGTCCACGTCCACCAGGACAGGTCTCGCGCCCGATAGAATAACAGCATTCGCAGAGACGATCAGAGTGAAATCAGGAATCAGTACTTCATCTCCCGGCCCGATTCCCAAAGCAACCAGCGCCAAATGGATCGCCGATGTCCCGCTGCTGCATGCCACTCCGTAAGCAACGCCGCAATATTGGCTGAATTTCTCCTCGAAAAGGTGGATATACTTTCCCGCAGAGGATATCCAATTCGTTTCCACGCAATCCATGACGTATTTTTTCTCAAGGCCGTCCAGTACGGGTTCACAAACGTGGATCATTTCTTCTCCTCCAAGTATGGATAAACCGGCAAAACCAATGTGTTAGGCTCCAACAGGCGAATGCCGAGGCACACATCTCTGCCAATCTCATTACCATTACACCCCTGAAAAGTTCAGGTCAATATAATCTCAATCTCTTATGGAAATTTGTCTTGAAGATATACATTGTCTCTCGGCAATACGAGACTAAACAGAGAGACAAAATGTTTTGCGTTAGTTGTCCGGCCATGTTATGTAAGTCATAGTAGGATGTATGCTATATAAATAAGAAGTTTTATTGCAGGCTGGGAAATATAGGTCTTTCGCAATAAAAACGGGAGGAGCACATGATGAAGAAAGAGGCTCGTCTGCAAGCCGAAAAGATTTATGTAAACGCCAAAGAAAAGATTACCAATAGGGAAATCGCCAAGGCGCTCAATGTGAATGCTCTTACCGTAGGCCGCTGGAAACGTGAAGATGATTGGGATGCAACTATAAAGGCAAAAGAACAAGCAGCGACAAAAGAAAAAGCTGGTTTGGTCAGGAAAAAGGAGGCTAGAGAGAAGGCTATTATGCTCTATATGCAGGCGGGCGGCAATATAACCAACAAGGAACTTGCCAAGAAAG